>JANNSW010000238.1:0-8511 GCA_031403055.1 Hyphomicrobiaceae bacterium
GGCGTGGGGTCGGCGGCGTGGGGTCGGCGGCGTGGGGTCGGCGGCGTGGGGTCGGCGGCGTGGGGTCGGCGGCGTGGGGTCGGCGGCGTGGGGTCGGCGGCGTGGGGTCAGACCCCTTTGTCGCGGATCTGACGCTGGGTCCGAAGCGCCTGGGCAAAGGGGTCTGACCCCGCCCCCACCGAGGCGCCTGAGCAAGTCAGTGGGGTCAGTCAGTGGGGTCAGACCCCTTTGCCCGAACGCCGGAGGCAGATACTCTGACATCGGCAAAGGGGTCTGACCCCAGCGTCCCCGACCCCAGCGTCCCCAGCGTTGGCGCACTGTCTGGAGGGTGAAAACATGCCACGTCCCCTGCGTTTCGACTACGAGGGCGCGTGGCACCACGTCATGAACCGGGGGCGCGATGGCGCTTCGATCTTCGCCGACGACATCGACCGCATGGTTTTCCTGCACGAGCTCACCGAGGCGGCAGCGGGACACGGCACCGAAGTGCACGCCTATTGTCTCATGGGCAACCACGTCCATCTGCTGGTGCGCAGCGAGCACGGGCGCCTCGCCGGCATGATGCAACAGCTCGCCGGCCGATTCACCCAGCGTTTCAATGCCCGCCACTGCCGCGACGGGGCGCTTTTCCGCGGGAGATACCGCTCCGTGCTGATCGAGCAGGAGGCGCAGCTTCTCTGTGTCAGCCGCTACATCCATCTGAACCCGGTCGTGGCGCACCTCGCGACGCGGCCCGAAGATTGGCCGTGGTCGAGCGCGGCGGCCTATCTCGGGTGCGCCGAGCGGCCTGGCTGGCTCGCGACAGGTGAGATCCTGTCGATGTTCGGCGCGACAGCGGCTCTGTCTTACCGCGCATTCCTCGACTGTGGCGTCGATCCCGTGACGGCACGGTTCTATGGCCGCAAGACGCTCGCGCCGGTGTTCGCGGCGGGGTCAGACCCCTTTGTCGCGGATCTGGCGATGGATCCGACGCGCCTGGGCAAAGGGGTCTGACCCCGCTCGCAGGCCGCGCTTGACAATCACGGCGCTCCCATCGCCTAACAGAACGCACGCCATTGCCCCTGCCGAGAGCCCCATGACAGCACGCATCTTCAAGCCAGCCAGGACGGCCATGCAGTCCGGCAGCGCCCAAACCAAGGATTGGGTGCTGGAGCACGAGCCGGCCTCGCCGCGCGTGATCGATCCGCTGATGGGCTGGACCGGATCGGGCGATACCAACGCCCAGATCCGGCTCCGGTTCGAGACCAGGGAAGCCGCGATCGCCTATGCCGAGCGCAACGGGCTCGCCTACACGGTCGAGGAGCCCAAACCCCACCGCACCACCAAGCGATCCTACTCCGACAATTTCAAATGGGGCCGCAAGGACGCCTGGACCCACTGATGGCGCCGAGGCTATAAGCTGCCCGTCGACGGCCCCGTAGCTCAGCTGGATAGAGCACCCGCCTTCTAAGCGGGATGTCGTTGGTTCGAGTCCAACCGGGGTCGCCATTTTCTGCCACTCCCACAACATACCTCCAGAGCCGTTGGGCTCATTTTCTCAAGGCACCTCGATCAAGCGGCATTTGGTGCAATTCAGAGACTGATCCAGCGCCCTATTGCTGCGCCAGGAACAACGGGCTCTGCATGAAGTAGGTCGAGAGCGCAGCAATGCCGAAATCGATTATGTCATAGACGATGTTCTCACCTGTCCGCGGGTCGGGAAAGGTCATGCATAGGCTCTTCGAGGCGGTGATAAGCGATTCGAGCACCACGGGTTGCTTCAGTCGAGCCGCGCAGCCCGGGGCGATGAGTCATGCTGCCACCTCCGGCAGCCCTGGGACGGGAGTCACATTGAGAATTGCTGCCTCGCGGCGACAGCACGTGACTTGCGCTGAAAAGGCCGCAAAACTGCGCCAGGGTGATTCGGGCGTCCACGCTTGCCATCGGAACGGCCGGACCGGGCCACCGCTGCCGCAGGCGCGATGCCCGTAGCGGCAGGATCGAGAGCTGACCATGCGCTTCATCGTCTATGGCCTCGTCGGGGTGCTGTGCGTTTTCATTGCCGCGGCGACCTTCGTATTCGTGGCCGCACCAACCGGGGCGATCCGCGACCGGATGATCGAAGCCGTGCATGAGCGGACCGGCCGCGATCTGATCGTCGCGGGCGCGACCTCGTTCACGGTCTACCCCTCGATCGGCATTTCGCTGGGCGACGTCTCCCTCTCCAATCCGCCCGGCATGGCCGCGGGCAGCTTCGTCAAGATGGCGTCGCTCGAGGCGGCGATCCCGCTGCTGCCGTTGTTGCGCGGCGAGATCGCCGTCGATCGTTTCGTGCTGACGCGTCCGGTGATCGCGCTGGCGGTCGACGGCAACGGCTCGCGGAGCTGGGACCTGTCGCTGGGGGCAAGTGAGCCACCCGCCCTCGAGGCGGACGCGGCGACACCCGCAAGCGATGCCGCCGCGACAGTCGATGCCCCCGCCGCTCCCACCCAGGGCATCGCCGGGCAGGCCGGCACGTCGCTGCCCTCGAGCCTGCGCCTGGGCGATGTCCGCATCGTCGATGGCACGCTCAGCTATTCAGACGAGCGCTCGGGCACCCGCGAGGAGCTGACGGCGATCAACGTCGCACTCACCCTCGATGACCTATCCGCCCCGCTTGCCGCCGAAGGCAGCCTCGTTGCCCGCGGCGAAAAGCTGCCGTTCAAGGCCCGGATAACCTCTATCGCGGCACTGCTCGCCGGGCAGCCCTCGGACGCCTCGATCTCGCTCGCGTCCTCGCGCCTCACCGCAGGCTTCGAAGGCAAGCTCGAGATTGCCGCCGCGTTCACCGCAACCGGGCGCATCGAGGCCGAGGCCGCTTCGCTGCGGCGCCTCGCCAAGTGGGCGTCGGGCGCCGATCTGCCACGCGGCGACACCTTCGGAGCCATGCGGATCGAGGCCGAGCTCGCCTATACGCCCGGCCGCGCCGCGCTCACGGGCCTGAAGCTCGCGCTCGACGGATCGAACGCAACCGGCGATCTGACCGTCACGACGTCCGGCGCCCGGCCCCATCTCCAGGCCGATCTGCAGGTCGATAGGCTCGCGCTCGCCCGCTATCTGGGCACCGCCAAAGCCGGCAAGAAACGCAAGGGCGAGGCGGCCGCCGCCAAATCCGAGCCGGGCGATGCCACGGCAGAGGTCGAGGCGGCAACAAGCGAAAGCGCGGCCATCCTCGCGTCACCCGGGTCCGAGCCCATTGTCGAGCAGCCAGCAGCCAAGGGCTGGAGCCGCGAGCCGATCGACCTCTCCGGTTTACGCTCCGCCGATGCCGACGCAACCTTCGCGGTCGGCCTCCTCAGCTATCAGGACCTGGAAGCCTCCGACAGCCAGTTCATCGTCACCCTGAAGGACGGGCTCTTGAAGGCGCGCGTCCCCAAGGCCAAGCTCTACGAAGGTCGTGGTGTAGCCGGCATCACTGTCGATGGCCGCGCCACCGCCCCGAAAATCGACGCCAACTTCTCGGTGACCGGCGTCTCGGCGCTGCCGATGTTGAAGGCCGCCGCGGCCTTCGATTGGCTCGCCGGCCGGGCCGAGATCTCGATCGGTGTCAAGGGCTTCGGCCGCAGCCTCGCGGAGATCGTGCGCTCGCTCGTCGGCCAGGGGCGGTTCAACATCGCCGATGGCGCCATCGTCGGCGTCGATATCGCCAAGATGGCACGCGGGTTGACGGAAGGCCGCTTCGGCGATTTGCAGCGCCAGCCCAACCAGACGACCGATTTCTCCGCGCTGTCGGGCAGCTTCACCATGAATGCCGGCATCGCCCGCAACGAGGACCTGCAGATGCTGGGCCCGCTCGTGCGCATGACGGGAGCGGGCTCCCTCGACCTGCCGCAGCGCAGCCTCGACTATCTCGCCAGGCCCAAGGTCGTTGCCAGCCTCGAGGGCCAGGGCGGCACCGACTCATCCGGCATCGAGGTTCCAGTGCGCATCACTGGCAGCTTCGATGATCCCAAGCTCACGCCTGACCTGGCCGGCGTCCTCAGCGATCCCGGCGCCGCCCTCGACACCGTGCAGAAGCTCGCCAAGAAAGCCAAGGGCTCCGGTAAAATCGGCGCCGCCCTCGACAAGCTGACGAAGGACCCCAACGCCAAGAAGAAGCTGAAAGGCCTGCTCGACAACGTGCTCGGCGGCAGTGGCGAGGCGGAGGCGGTCGAGGGGCAGTAGTCACCCCGCACGGTCCTGACCCCGGCACGGTGCAGCCGTGCTTCGTGTTGCAAGCGGCCACCCTTGGCCTGTCGCCATCGGCTCGCCGGCCAAACGGCATGCGCAAGTCGGCAACCCGATCTCCTCGCCGATTTGACAGCGCCGCCGATACCAACAATGCTGCCTCCATCGACCGCTGGTGGTCCGGCCCCGCCGCTTGTTTCCACCCGCGGATCGAAAGCTTGGTTTGGGCCAGACCACGAGGCCCATCAAGCGACGAGCGAGCAGTATTTTGACGATCGCAGCATAAGGGGCGAGTGCATGTCCAGGTCAGTGATCGTCGGTGCAGCCCAACTTGGTCCGATCGCCCGCGACGAGAGCCGGATCGAGGTCGTGCGGCGCCTGCTCGCACTGCTGCGCGAAGCGCACTTCATGCGTTGCGATGTGGTGGCGTTTCCAGAGCTCGCATTGACGACATTCTTCCCTCGTTGGCCTTTGACCGACGAGACGGAGATCGACAGCTTCTATGAGACCGAGATGCCCGGCCCGGACACCAGGATCCTCTTCGATGCAGCAGCCAGGCTCGGAATCGGCTTCTCGCTCGGTTATGCCGAGCTGGCCGTCGAAGGCGCACGCAAGCGCCGTTTCAATACCTCGATCCTGGTGGACAAGACGGGTCTTATCGTCGGCAAGTATCGCAAGGTGCATTTGCCCGGCCATGCCGAGGTGCTCGATCGACCCGGTCAGCATCTGGAGAAGAAGTTCTTCGAGGTCGGCAATCTGGGGTTTCCCGTCTGGCGGGCTTTCAATGGTATTCTCGGTATGTGCATCTGCAATGATCGACGTTGGCCAGAAACCTATCGGGTGATGGGGTTGCAAGGCGTCGAGATGATCCTGCTGGGCTACAACTCGCCGGTCGGTCTAGGTGATCCCTACGAGCTCGATGCCCTCGAGCCCTTCCACAATCACCTCGTCATGCAGTCCGGCGCCTATCAGAACGCGACGTGGGTCGTAGGCGTGGCCAAGGCTGGCGACGAGGAAGGCTTCAACATGATCGGGCAGACTTGCATCATCGCGCCATCGGGCGAGATCGTAGCGCAGTGCGCCACCATGGGCGATGAGCTGGTCGTTCGTAAGTGCGACCTGGATTTTGCCAAGCCGTATCGAGCCGATATCTTCAACTTCGCCGCTCATCGCCGGCCTGAGCACTATCGGTTGATCACCGAGCGCACTGGCGCGATCCCGCCGCCAGAATGACATGCCTCAGCGTTTGCGGGCGCAAGATGCCACTCGGATCGTGCCCCGTCGCTGCATCGCCGGCAGCAGAAAAGCCAACTGGTCCACTGCCCGGATGGACGGCCCAATGCCAGCGCCTCAGCCCAGCACTCCTGCCGGGCTTGGCGGGGGCGGGCCAAGCGATGTCGCGCCGGGCAAGCCGCGGCGACCGATCCGCCGGCTAGCTGCCTTGGTTGATCGAGAATGTGCGACTGCGTCCTGTGGCTGGGAAGAGAATGAGCATGGCGACGAGCAAGAGTGATCTCCCCGAGCGGGAGGCGATGGAAGTCGACGTGGTGATCGTCGGCGGCGGGCCGTCCGGGCTTGCGGCCGGCATCCGGCTGATGCAGCTCGCGGGCGCGGCCGGCAAGGAAATCTCCGTCGTCGTGATCGAGAAGGGCGCGGAGATCGGCGCTCACATCCTGTCGGGCGCCGTGATCGATCCGGTCGGGCTCGACCGCCTGATCCCCGATTGGCGCGAGCAGGGCGCGCCGATCGAGACCCCCGTCACCGACGACCGCTTCCTCTATCTCGGCCCCGCGGGCGCGCTGCGGCTGCCGAACTTCGCCATGCCGCCGCTGATGGGCAACCACGGCAACTACATCGCGAGCCTGGGCGCCGTCTGCAAATGGCTGGCTGAGCAGGGCGAGGCGCTCGGCCTGCAGATCTTCCCGGGCTTTGCGGCGACCGAGATCCTCTATGACGAGAAGGGCAACGTCGTCGGCGTCGCTACCGGTGACATGGGGATTGGCAAGGACGGCGAGCCCAAGGACAGCTTCACCCGCGGCATGGAATTGCGCGCGAAGTACACCCTGATCGGCGAAGGCGCTCGCGGCTCGCTGTCGAAGCAACTCATCCGCCGTTTCGAGCTCGACCGGGGCAAGGACCCGCAGAAATTCGGACTCGGCATGAAGGAGCTCTGGGAGATCAGCCCGGAAAAGCACAAGCCCGGCCTGGTGCAGCACACCATGGGTTGGCCGCTCCCCAACAATTGCGGCGGCGGCTCGTTCCTCTACCACTACGGCCAGAATCTGGTTTCCGTCGGCTTCGTCGTCCACCTCAATTACCAGAACCCCTACCTCTTCCCCTACGAGGAGTTCCAGCGCTTCAAGACCCACCCGGCGATCCGCGACTTGTTCGAAGGGGGCAAGCGCATCGCCTATGGCGCCCGCGCGATCACCGAAGGTGGCTGGCAGTCGATGCCCGAGCTGGTGTTTCCAGGCGGCGCGCTGCTCGGTTGCGCGGCGGGCATGGTGAACGTGCCCCGGATCAAAGGCTCGCACAACGCGGTGCTGTCGGGGATCGCGGCTGCCGAGGCGGCTTTCGCCTCCATTGGTGCAGGCCGCAGCCACGACCGCCTCGACAGCTATGAGCAAGTGGTTCGCACCGGCGAGATCGCCCACGACCTGAAGCGCGTCCGCAACGTGAAGCCGCTGTGGTCGAGGCTCGGCACTGTCGCAGGCGTTGCACTCGGCGGCCTCGACATGTGGATGAACACCATCATTCCCGGCATCGGGCTCGGCTGTACCCTGAAGCACGGAAAGCCCGACCACGCGACCCTGAAGCCCGCCAAGAGCTTCCAGCCGATCGCCTATCCCAAGGCGGACGGCAAGCTCACCTTCGATCGCCTGACCAACATCGCCTTCTCAGGGACCAACCATGCGGAGGATCAGCCGGTGCACCTGCTGGTCGCCGACATGACGACCCAGCTTGCGAGCGAGCTTGGTGAGTTCGCCGGCCCCTCGAGCCGCTATTGCCCGGCGGGTGTCTACGAATGGGTCGACGACGAGAAGGGGGCCAAACGCTTCCAGATCAACGCCCAGAACTGCGTCCACTGCAAGACCTGCGATATCAAGGATCCCAACCAGAACATCAACTGGACGGTGCCCGAGGGCGGCGGCGGACCGGTCTATCCGGGCATGTAGGCGGGCAAACGCCCCGCCAGCCGACTAACGCTCGACAACACCGATAACCGGCATCCAGCCCGATCGGCATCGGCAGGCCTTGAACCGCGCTATTCGTTCACTATATGTCCCGGGGTGGGTGCGACATTCACGCACAGCCCTCGCTGGGCTCGGCTTGCCAGGGCCAGCGAACGACCGGCCTGAACGTGACAGTGCTGGCCTCGGTGCGACATGGACTGGTCAAAGGGCGGCAGATCCGCTCAACAGTTAACGAATGATCATGATGAGCCAGGATTTTTCGTCCCTCGATGCCCTTCTTAAGCCGCAAAAAATGTGTTACATTCGTGACTGGAGAGGCGTCGGCTGCAAACGAACAAAGAATGTCATGCCGCCCGGAACAGGGCAGCGGATTTTTCCACGTCAGCATGAACTCGTTTGGCAGTCAGACCCGTCTGATCGCCGGAGCGAGTGTGTTTGGCGCGCTTTGCGACGACTCCGTTTCCCCACCGTGCGCCAACCCAGCCTTCGGGCCTCGGACCATCGCACGGCAAGGACAAGGCAGGGAGCCGCAGCGCGCGAGAGCTGGGGCGCCGACATTCCGGTTGGTGGCGCTGGCGGCGTTCGCAGCGGCAATGGCCGGAACAGGCAATCCCAAGCCCCATATTGGCTCGAGAACGAGAACCGGTGAGATAAGAGTATGGCTGCGAAGAAGAAAGCTCAAGGCAAGCACGGCTTCAAGAAGAACGAATTCATCGTCTACCCCTCCCATGGCGTCGGCCGCATTGTCGGGATCGAGGAGCAGGTTGTCGCGGGCTACAAGCTCGAGCTGTTCGTGATCAACTTCGAGCATGAGAAGATGACCCTTCGCGTGCCGACCGGCAAGCTGGAAAGCGTCGGGATGCGCAAGCTGTCCGGCGACATCATCGTCAAGAAGGCGATGGAGACGCTGAAGGGCCGCGCCCGCGTGAAGCGCACCATGTGGAGCCGCCGCGCCCAGGAGTACGAGGCGAAGATCAACTCGGGCGATCTCATCTCGATTGCCGAGGTGGTCCGCGACCTCTATCGCTCCGAAGCGCAGCCAGAGCAGTCCTACTCCGAGCGGCAGCTCTACGAGGCGGCCCTCGACCGCATGGCGCGCGAGATCGCAGCTGTCGAGAAGCTCGACGAGCGG
>JANNSW010000239.1:0-2374 GCA_031403055.1 Hyphomicrobiaceae bacterium
GCGACCGCAACCGATACGGGCGGCTCGATCCGCCAGCCAGCGGCCCTGACCGGCACCGTCGGCATCAAGCCGACCTATGGCCGCTGCTCGCGCTGGGGCATCGTCGCCTTTGCCTCCTCGCTCGACCAGGCCGGCCCCATCGCCCGCGACGTCCGCGACGCGGCGATCATGCTGAAGGCCATGGCGAGCCACGATGCCAAGGATACGACCTCCGTCGATGCCCCGGTGCCCGACTACGAGGCCTCGATCGGCAGGAGCATCAAGGGCCTGAAGGTCGGCGTGCCCAAGGAGTACCGGGTCGCTGGCATGCCCGACGAGATCGAGGCGCTCTGGCGCCAGGGCATCGCCTGGCTGAAGGCGGCGGGCGCGACCATCGTCGACGTCAGCCTGCCCCACACCAAATACGCGCTCCCCGCCTATTACATCGTCGCCCCGGCGGAAGCCTCCTCCAACCTCGCGCGGTATGACGGCGTTCGCTATGGCTTGAGGAAGCCCGGCCGCGACATCATCGACATGTATGAGGAGACGCGCGCCGCCGGCTTCGGCAAGGAGGTGAAGCGGCGCATCATGATCGGCACCTACGTGCTGTCGGCTGGCTATTATGACGCCTACTACATCAAGGCGCAGCGCGTGCGCACTCTGATCAAGCGCGACTTCGACGAGGCTTTTGCCAAGGTCGACGTGCTGCTGACGCCTGCGACCCCCAATGCCGCCTTCCCGCTCGCCGCCATGACCGCGGACCCGATCCAGATGTACCTGAACGACATCTTCACCGTGACGGTCAACATGGCGGGATTGCCCGGCATTGCGGTGCCGGCGGGTCTCTCCTCGGAAGGCATTCCGCTCGGGTTGCAGCTGATCGGCAAGCCGTTCGACGAGGCGACGCTGTTCCAGACGGCGGCGGCGATCGAGCAGGCGGCGGGTCCGCTGCCGGTGCCTGCTGCGTGGTGGCGGGAAGGCAAATCGGCCGGCAAGGGCCGTGGCAAGAGGAAGGCCTGAGCAGATGGGATTGGCTTGTCGCCTGATCGCGGGTGCACTCGCAGCCAGCCTGCTGTTCCTCGCCGGTTGCGCGAGCGAGGTCAGCCCGCTGTCGCCGGCGCTGCCGGGCTCGGCGCTCGCCGTCTCCACCAGCGATCCCGCGCAGCGTGCGACGGTCGTTCTTGTGGCGACCATCGAGGGGCTGCAATGCGGCGAAGGACGGATCGTGCTCGCGCGAGCGGTCGGAGCCGGCTTCGAGCGCGTGACCGATGTCTCGGTGCCCGCGAGCTATGCCGGGCGCTCGCCGGTGGGCGTCGTCCTGCTCGCGCCCGGCGACTATCATGTCGTCAGCTACGCCTGCCGCAACGGCGCCAACGTCACCTATCTCGGCACCGGCGGCCCCGAGGGCCAGATCCCCTGGACCGCAGCCGCCTACGATCACAGCCTCGCCACCTTCACCGCCGGTCGCGGCGAGACGCTGATCGCCGGCGGCCTCAGGATCAAGCGCCAGCCTGGCAGCGGCAGCCTGCTCGACCCGGCCGACCGCGCCATCGGGCTCCTCGCCGAAGGCCTCTCGCCAGCCGAGCTCGCAACGCTTGCAGCCGCCAATCCCGACCTCACAGGTGACCTCGTCGCGCGCCCGATGGTGCTGTCGCCGGGAGCCGACAAAGGCAACCGCCTTGCCAAGTGCGCGTTGGTGGTCGATGGCGCTGGAGCCGACACTAAGCCTAGGAAGCGCAAAGCGAAGGGCGACGCACCGGCACTTGCGG
This sequence comes from Hyphomicrobiaceae bacterium, assembly GCA_031403055.1. Taxonomy (GTDB): domain Bacteria; phylum Pseudomonadota; class Alphaproteobacteria; order Rhizobiales; family Hyphomicrobiaceae; genus JANNSW01. Next base: position 1,749 of record JANNSW010000239.1, read on the forward strand.
CCCTGACTGGCCCTGTCGTCCCAGCCAATGCCTGCCGCAAGGGCAAGGGTCTCGGGCCGGCCCTCGACCAGCTGGTCGAGCAGGTGAACTGAGCGGAGTGCGCCAGATGAGCGATACGCCGGAGCCGAAGGCCGCGAAGGACTGCCCCGACATGCCGGCCGTGCGTGTCGAGATCGACCGCATCGATCGCGCTCTGGTCGATCTGATCGCCGAGCGCTTCGGCTATGTGGAGCGCGCCTGGGAGATCAAGCTCGCCCAGAACGCCGCCGCCAACGTTCCCTGGCGCAACCAGCAGGTGATCGAGAAGGTCCGTGACCGCGCCATCGAGAAAGGCCTCTCCCCCGACCTGACCGAGGCGCTCTGGCGCCAGATGATCGGCTGGTTCATCCAATACGAGGAGGAGAAGCTGCGCGCGCGGCTCGAGGGCAAGGGCTGACCGCGCTCAGGCCGGCGCCCGCCGACGGCCTTCCCGGATCGTGATGATGATGACGCCGGCAATCGTCATGGCGCCGCCGAGCGCGATCCGCCAGGTGATCTCGTCGCCGAACCAGACGACGCCGAGAAACGAGGCGAACAGCGGCGCGATCGGCAGGAACGGCGCCAGCTTCGGGATCGGATAGCGCTGC
>JANNSW010000240.1:0-14736 GCA_031403055.1 Hyphomicrobiaceae bacterium
ACGCCGAACTCCTACAAGATCTCGATCTTCCTGGAGGAGGCGGGGCTGCCCTATACGGTCAGGCTCGTCAACATCGGCAAGGGCGACCAGTTCCACCCGGATTTCCTGAAGATCGCGCCCAACAACCGGATGCCGGCGATCGTCGATCCCGATGGGCCGGGGGGGCAGCCGATCTCGGTGTTCGAATCGGGCGCGATCCTGCAATATCTGGGCAGGAAGACCGGCCAGTTCTATCCAGCCGACGAGCGCGCGCGGGTCGAGGTCGATCAGTGGCTGTTCTGGCAGATGGGCGGGCTCGGGCCGATGGCCGGGCAATGCCACCATTTCCGCCAGTACGCGCCCGAGCCGTTGCCCTACGCGATCAAGCGCTATACCGATGAGGTCAACCGGCTCTACGGCGTCATGAACCGGCGCCTCTCCGGCCGCGACTACATCGCCGGCCCCTACTCGATCGCCGACATGGCGTCCTTCCCCTGGATCCGGCCCCATGAGCGCCAGGGTCAGAAAATCGAGGACTTCCCTTTTCTGCAGGCGTGGCTCGACCGGATCAATGCGCGGCCAGCGGTGCAGCGCGGCTTGCAGCTGGCGAAGGAGGTGCAGGGCTCGGTCGACCTGTCGAAGGACAAGCAAGCCCAGCAGGTGCTGTTCGGCCAGCGGGCCACTTGAGGCGGCCGGGGAGAGCGCCCGCGGGCGGCTATTGGACCGAGGCCGTCTCGAGCAGCGCGCGTCCGGTGACGCGCTGGATGGCCCGCACGGCGAGCAGGCTGGCTGCGGGTGACGGCGGGCGCAGGGCCTGCTCGGCCTGTGGCGATCGAATGCTGGCCAGTGCCGCCGTGGTGGCGGTCGCGTTGTCGCCCGCGCCCGAGAGTGGCATCTGGCCCGCACAACCACCGAGCGCCAGCCCCACCACCAGACCCAAGCACGAACGACGCAACATCCCGAGCCCCGTGATCCAATTGCCGCCGCGAGCCACGCCGCAGCCCCACGACCCTGCATGGCACAGCGCGGCACTCGATTTGATGCCGCAATGTGTCGCTGTCCCGGCCAGGCGATGGCAGCGCCGGAACCGAATTCCAGCGGCATGGTTAGTGAGTAGTTGCTGCTTTCATTGGGAAAATGGTCAATCGGTGCGCCAATCTGGCAAGACTGTCCGATATTGTTCTCAATTCCTGCAAATCCTCAACCAGTCGGCCGCGGACGACACTGCCAACGCGAGCTTGGCGTTTACTCAATATTGGCAGCGCTCTGACGATCCTGCGATCGAGCCGGACGAGCAACCGTCTGACCGTGGTGGTGTAAGTTTTGGGGGAAATGGCGATGGCACGAGCGGAGACGATCGACCGGGAGCTGCTGGGCTCCGGGGGACAGGGCGGATCGGGGGATGCGCTCCATGAGCTGGGGCTGATGTACTGCATCGGCCGCAATGTCGAGGTGGACCTGGTCGAGGCGCACAAATGGTTCAACCTCGCCGCGCTGCAGGGCAATGCCGCGGCACGCGAGTATCGGGCCGAGCTGTCACGCGATCTGAGCCGGGCCCAGGTTGCGGACGCCCAGCGCCGCGCGCGCGAGTGGCTGCGGCGGAAATAGCCGAGCGCGTGACAAAGAATCCGTGAGCTCAACGGAGCTCCTTGGTCCGGCTGAAGGCAGGCACCTTAGCAATCTTCTTCCTTGGTTTGGCTGGGGCGGGTTTGGCCGCCTGGATCTTGGCCGGCTTCGGCTCCGGCTCGACGGCCGCTTTGGCCTTGGCCTTCGTTTTCTGAGACTTGCTGGTCTTGGCAGCAGGCACGGGCGCAGGCACAGCCGTTGCCGGCGCTGACGCCGCGGACACTGGCTCCACAACTGGTGGCGTACCGGCGAGGGCAGCGCTTGCCGCTGCGGCTACAGCTTGGGGCGCCACGATCGTCGAGCGTGCGGCGGGCTCGATCGGCACCACCGGCGCGGGCGTCGGAGCACGCGCTGACGCAACTGCGCCCTCCGATGCGGCAACAGGGGCCGCAGGCTGGCTGAGCAACGGAGCGACAGCGGATTTCACCGGCTCGGGAACGACCACCTGCGCGGCTTTGGCTGGCACGGTGACGCGGGAGGTGAAATCGACCATCTTGTCGGCCGGGATGACGCGTTTGGCGTCCAGCGCGGGCGCGGGCGCGAGGACCGGCTCGGCAGGCACGGCCATGCTCTTCGCGACGGGCTGGGGCACCGGTGCAACGACGACAGGGGCAATCGCAGCGGCGGGCGCAACCGCTGGCGCGGGAGGCTCGGCTCGCACCGGCTGGCCTTCCAATCTGAGCGAAAACTTCGGCTCGCCGACATCGCCACCCGGGCGCGGCAAGCTCAGTACCATCAATGAGATGGCGACTGCGGCCAGCAATGTGAAGGGAACGGCGCTCGACCAGGCCTGGCCGCCCGGCACGCCTGCCCGCTTGGGCTCCCGAGACCGGGCCTGGCTGGCGGGATTTGGCTGATTCGACCCGATCGTGACAGGCTGAGGCGGCTCGGCGGGAGCAGGTACCGGACGCCCGGCGACGAGTGTCCGGTCGCGCAATCGCTCATGGAGGGTTTGTGCGCCTGCCGGCCGCTGGGCCTCGCGCACCGGCTCCGGGCGTCTCGCGTTTCGCCGCGCAGCATTCGCGCGCCGGGCCTCTGATGCCGAATCGCGGGGGAAGCTCACGCTGACAACGTCGGACATGGAACCCTCGCCAAACACCGGCCAACCTTACCAACCCAACCATTCAATTGCGGCAAAACGCGAGCAAGGGCGCCGATGCACCCCCGACCCGGACTCGCAGCTGGACGAAGCTGGTCGCGACCCTATCTGGAGCAATAGTCGCAAAGGGATGTTAAGCGCGAGTAAACTCCCTCTTCATTTCAGGGCGATGTGCTGCAGATGACGTGGGGGCGGGGCGGGTCATCGCGCGAGCCGGCGCACGACCTCCTCGCCGATGGCGAGGCAAGCGGTGAGCCCGGGGCTCTCGATCCCGAACAGCATGACGAGCCCCGGCAAGCCGTGCACGGTCTCGTCATGGATCGCGAAGTCGGATGCAGCCTCGCCTTTGCGATAGATCTTGGGACGGATGCCGGTGGTGCTCGGCTCGAGGTCACCATCGGCCAGCCCCGGCCAATAGCGGCGGATCTCGTCATAGAAGCGCGCTTCGGCACTGGGATCGAACCGGTAGTCGATCTCCTCGATCCACTCCATGTCCGGTCCGAAGCGGGCACGGCCTGCCAGATCGAGCGTCAGGTGGGTGCCGAGCCAGACGCCGTCGGGCATCGGATAGACGAGCCGCGAAAACGGCGAGCGTCCGCGCAAGGCGTAGTATCGGCCGCGCGCATAGCCGGTGCGCGGGGGCTGGTAGCCCGACGCAAAGGACAGCGTGTCGGCAAGCCGCGTGCCGTGCAGTCCGCACGCCAGCACCAGCTGCCGGCAGGTGACGCGCGTGCTCTGCGTCCCCTCGGTCTCCACCTCGTAGTGGCCGGCTCTGGTGGTGGCAACGCTGGCGACACGCGTACCAAAGGCAATCGAGCCTCCCTGCTCCTCGGTCTCGCCCTGCAGCGCGAGCATCAGCGCATGCCCATCCACGATCCCCGTCGATGGCGACAGCAGTGCCGCCACGCAAGCCAGCTCCGGCTCGAGCGCACGCGCTTGCGCGGCCGAGAGCGATACCAGGTCGCTAACGCCATTGGCTTGCGCCGTGGCCCGGATCGTGCCGAGGCGCTCGACCTCGATCGGCGAGGTGGCGACCAGCAGCTTGCCGACCCGGCGGTGGGGAAGATGGCGGCTTTCGAGGTAGTCATAGAGCAGCCCGCGGCCACGCACGCAAAGCCGCGCTTTCAGGCTGCCGGGCGGATAGTAGAGCCCGGCGTGAATGACCTCGCTGTTGCGCGAGCTGACCTCCTCGCCGATGCCACCGTGCTGCTCGATCACGACCACGTCCTGTCCCGCCAGCGCTGCCGTTCGCGCGACCGCGAGCCCGATCACACCCGCGCCGACGACGATCGTCTCCACGTCAACCGGCATCGGTGCTTGCCTCCTCTCGCACGGCAAGCCCGGTCAAGGCGCGCGCGAAGCTGTGGAACGGTGGTCGCCGGCCCTTGACCGACCGGCGCGAACAAAATAAGAACACATGAGCAGAATAGGGCACGCTCGGGCGCTCGGGAATGGTTTTCACACTTCTTCATACGGCTGACTGGCAGATCGGCAAACAGTTCGGATCGTTCGATGCCGAGGTGCAGGGCGTGCTGCGTGACGCGCGCCTCGGCGCAATCGACCGGCTCGCCATGGCGGCCGAGGCGGCAGGGGCCAGGCACGTGCTCGTCGCTGGCGATGTCTATGAAGCCGAGACGCTGCCGGCCAAGACGGTGCGCCAACCGCTCGAGAAGATGCGGGCGCATCCCTCGCTCAGCTGGCATTTGCTGCCGGGCAACCACGATCCGCACCGGCCGGGCGGGCTTTGGGAGCATCTCGCCAGCTCCCCATTGCCTGCCAATGTGGGGCTGATGCTGGCGCCGGACCCGATCGAGATCGAAGCGGGCATATTCGTGCTGCCCGCGCCATTGCGGGCAAAGTCGACGGGCAGCGATCCGACCGCCTGGATGGATCGGGCAGAGACACCAACCGGCGCGTTGCGGATCGGCCTGGCGCACGGCTCCGTGCGCAACTTCGGTCACGAAGGCGAGGCCGCAACGCCGATCGCCGAGGACCGGGCGCTGACTGCGCGGCTCGACTATCTGGCGCTCGGCGACTGGCACGGCGCGCGTCAGGCCGGCCCGCGGGCCTGGTACAGCGGAACGCCGGAGCCGGACCGCTTTCTCGACAACGATGCTGGTATGGCCCTGATCGTGCGGCTCGCAGGCCAAGGCGAGGCTCCCGCGATCGAGCGGGTTTCGACCGCGCGCTTCTCCTGGCATCGGTTGGCCGTCGCGCTCGATGCGGGCGAGCCGGTTGCCGCCCTCGAGGAGGCGCTGGCGACCCTGCCGGCAGCGAGCGACGCGATGCTGCTCGAGTTGCGCCTCTCGGGGGCTGCCACGCCCGCGGGTCATGGCGCGATCGCGCGCCGGCTGGCCGAGCTCGAGCCGCGGTTGCGGGCGCTCGATCACGATCTGGACCGGTTGAGCATTGCCACCGGGTCCGGCAGCCTCGACTGGGCCGAGAGCACGGGTGAGCTCCGCCTCGTCGCGGAGCGACTGCAATCGATGGTGGCGGGTGGGGGACCAGAGGCCGGCAAGGCCGGACGGGCGCTCGCGCGCCTTGCCACCCTTGCCGCCGGCGCCGAGCAGAGCCGGCAGGGCGAGCCATGAGGATCAGAGCGCTGCGCCTCGCCGAGACCGGCTGCTTTCGCGACCCCGTGGCGATCGAGGGCCTGTCCGGCGGCCTCGACGTGCTGGCAGGAGCCAACGAGCTCGGCAAGTCGACCCTGCTGCGCGCGCTCGAAGCGCTGCTGTTCGAGAGCTACAAGACCAACAATACGACATTGAAGACGACGCTGCAGCCCTATCGGGGCGGCGCGCCGATGATCGAAGCCGACATCGAGACGGCAGGCTCGGTGTGGCGGCTGCGCAAACGCTTCTTCCAGGGCAAGGCCGCCGAGTTGCGCCGGACGGGGTCGAACGAGCTGCTGCGTGGCAGCGACGCCGAGAGCCGCTTGGCCGAGTTGCTGGCGGGGGCTGCCGGTGGTCATGCCCGGCTGCTCTGGGTCGGACAGCAGGAGGGTCTCAGCCCCCTCACACCGGGGGAGAGCGAGGCCGCGACGATCCGCTCGCTGCTCGCGCGGGAAGTGGCGGCGGTCACCAGCGGCCGGTTGGCGGAAGCGGTACGCGGCGCGGTCGCAACCGAGCTCGCCAAGCTCGCGACACCGGGCAATGGGCGGCCCAGGACCGGCGGCCCCTGGAAGCAGGCGCTCGAAGAAAGCGCGGCGCTCGAGGCCTCGACCGCGGAGGCACGGCGTGCGCTCGCCGATGCCGAAGGGCGGCTGGAGAGATTGGCGAGTGCGCGCGCGCGCCGGCAGGATCTGGCGGACCCCTTCGTCCGCAGCCGGCACGCGCAGGAGACCGCGGCTGCGTTGCAGGCGCTCGAAGCCGCGCGCGAGGCCGGCGAGAAGGCGCGCATCGCCGAAGCGGATTGGGGCCGGCTCGAAGCCGCGCGCAAGACGACCGCCGACGCCCTCGCACGCCACACCGCGAGCACGCTCGAGCGCGACCGCCTCGCCGGCGAAGCTCGAGCGGCGGCAGACCAGTTTCAGCGTGCGGCAGCGATGTTGGCGCAAGCCGCCCGGACTGCCGAGCTGGGTGCGGCCACACTGGCCGAATTGCAAGCCGCCGAGCAGACCGCGCGGGTCCGGCTGGAGCGCGCGCGCCGGCGCAGCGAGATCGAGCGAGCCCAGCGCGAGCGCACCGAGCTGGCGGGCCGGCTCACCGAGATCCGCGCGGTGGTGGCAGCGGCCGGCTCGGCGCGGGCAGAGCTCGCCGGTTTCACGATCGACGACCGCCTGATGCGCCGGATCGAGACCGAGGGACGCAGCATCGCGACCCTGGAAGCCCGGCTGGCGGCAGCCTCGACCCGCGTCGGCATTGCGCTCGATCCGGCCGGCGCCGGCCGGCTCACGATCGAGGGCAGCATCGTCGCGGATGGCACTGAGCTGCTCGCGACCGGCCCGATGACGATCGTGATTGCCGGCATCGGCCGCATCAGGCTCGAGCCCGGGACGTCGGGGGAGATCGACGAGCTCGCCGGCGACCTCGCGGCCCATCGCTCGACGCATCGCGATCTGCTCGAGAGATGCGCAGTGTCCGACGAGGCCGGCGCCAATGAAATGCTCGCGGTGCGACGCGAGGCCGAATCCGGGCTCATGCGGACCGAGTCGCGTCTCGCCGCGCTCGCCCCCGAGGGCGAGTCGGCGATTGCCGCCCGGATCGCCGCGCTCGACGTGCTCGCCTCCGCTGCCGCTCCCCAGGAGGACCAATCGATTGCCGAGTTGGAGACCCACGCCGCTGGGATCGAGCTCGAGCGCCGTGCCGGGGAGCGGACGGCTGCCGCAGCCGCCGTGGCGCTGAACGACGCCCACCTGCAGGTCCGCGAGCTCGAGGCCGGTGGCAAGGAGCGGGAGCGCCGGATCGCCGAGCTCGCCGCGAGCGCGCCCGGCCGCGACCTCGCTGACCGGCTGGCGAGCGCGCTCACCGCAGCCGAAGCCGCCGCCAACGAGGCCCGCCGCAGCCTGGAGGCCTGGCGGGAGCGGCTGCCTGCCCCCGAGGCCGCGGCCGCCCTCGCACAACGCCTCGACCTGGCCAAGGCGTCAGAAGCCCGCTTCGCCCACGACCTCAATGCAACCGAGGGTGAGATCGGCAAGCTCGAGGCCACGCTCGAGCGCGACAAGGAATCCGATCTCGCCTCCCGGCTGGCCGAGCTGGAGGGACGGCTCGAGCGAGCCCGCCGGCGCCTCGACCGGCACGAGCAGGCGGCAGCCGAGCTGATGCTCATCCGCGCTACGTTCGAGGCCGTTCGCGGCGACAGCCGTGAAAGCACGCTCGCTCCAGTGATGGCCGCGCTCGAGCCCTATCTGCATTTGGTGCTGCCGCAAGCAAGGCTCGATCTCGACGCCCGCTTTGCCACCGGCGGCCTCGACCGTCAGGGCCTGCAGGAGCCGATCGAACGGCTGAGCGGGGGCACCAGGGAGCAGATCGCGGTGCTGGTACGGCTCGGCTTCGCGCGGTTGTTTGCGCAGAAGGGCATGCCCGCGCCCCTCATTCTCGACGACGCGCTCGTCTATTCGGACGACGAGCGGATCGAGCGGGCGTTCGAAGCCCTCCGGCTGGCCGCCCGCCATCATCAGGTGATCGTCCTCACCTGCCGGACCCGGACGTTTGCCGCACTCGGGGGCACGCGGCTCCAACTCGGGGCCTGGTCGCCATGAGGCGGGGCTCCAACGCATGGGACAAGCGCGACCGGGGCGATGCGCCGCCCTTGACGCACCCCGATTGTCCGGCACAGTGCAGTCGGCACGACGCAACCCTCGAGGCGATCGATGAGTGGAACGAGCAAGCGAACCTGGACAGCTCTGGGCCTGATGGCGATGCTGGCGGCTCATGCTCCGCTGCCGGCGAGCGCGGCGAGTTGCCAGAACACGGGCAATTTCAATCGCTGGCTCGAAGCTTTCAAGGCCGAAGCCGCCGCCGAGGGCATCAGCGATCGGGCGATCCGAGCGGGCCTCGATGGCATGGCGCTCGATCCCGGCATCATCGCACGCGACCGCAAACAAGGCGTGTTCCAACTTTCCTTCCTCGAGTTCTCCGACCGGCTGATTGCCAAGTACCGGCTCGTGCAGGGCGCAAAGCTCATCAAGCAGAATGCCGCCCTGTTCCAGAAGATCGAGGCGCAGTTCGGCGTACCGGCGCCGGTGATCGTCGCTTTCTGGGGCCTCGAAACCGATTTCGGAGCGGATACGGGCAAGCTGCCGACGCTGCGCTCGCTGGCGACGCTCGCCTATGACTGCCGGCGGCCCGATCTCTTTCGCGGCGAGTTGAAGTCGGCGCTGCGCATCATCGAGCGTGGCGATCTGACGACTGCCGAGATGCTGGGCTCCTGGGCAGGCGAGCTCGGGCAGGTGCAGTTCCTCCCCTCCCACTATCTGAACCACGCCGTCGACTACGACGGCGACGGGCGCCGCCAGCTCATCAAGAGCAAGCCCGACGTGCTCGCTTCCGCTGCCAAATTCCTCGAGCACTTGGGCTGGAAGCGCGGCGAGCCCTGGCTCGAGGAGGTGACGGTTCCAGCCGAGCTCGATTGGGCGCAGGCGGAGCTCGCAACCAAGCTTTCCCGCGCCAAATGGGCCGAGTGGGGCGTCCGGCGCGCGCATGGAGGCGCGCTGCCGGCCGACGAAGCGCAAGCCTCGCTGCTGCTGCCGATGGGCCGGCTCGGGCCGGCTTTCCTCGCCTATCAGAACTTCGACGTCTATCTGCAATGGAACGAGTCGCTGATCTATTCACTGACCGCCGCCTACTATGCGACCCGGCTCGCCGGCGCACCTGCCGTCAGTCGCGGTCAGCCCGGCATCCCGGCCCTCAGCCTCGAGCTGGCGCGCGAGCTGCAGAAGCAGTTGACCAAGCGCGGCCTCGATGTGGGCGAGATCGACGGCAAGCTCGGCAGCAAGACGCGCGCGGCCGTCAAGGTCATGCAGTTGAAGCTCGGGCTGCCGGCCGATTCCTATCCGACGGCCGAGCTGCTCGACCGGCTCCGCGCCGGGGAATGATCGCGAGGCCGGGTGAGCCCAACAACCGGCTGCGCCAGAATGCGTGTTGGAGGAAACATCTCGCGCCCACCTATCCACCCGTCATCCCGGACAAAGCCGCAGGCTTTGATCCGGGATCTCTGCCACAGGCGCCACCTTGCCGGCGAAGGTCCCGGATCGGCCTATCGTGCTGGAGGCGAGCCTCCGGCACGACTGGCCGTCCGGGATGACGGGTGATGCCAGGATGTGTTTCTTGAGGGGGGCGCGGCGGCTGCCCGGGCGAGGGCGTTCGGAGGGAGGCCTGATGCTCGCCGACGAGGTTCCCGATTTGGGGGCTTTGATGGTTCGTGCCAGCCCAAATGCAGGAGCGTTGGAACGAGGTGCTCGAGTAGGCGTCGGGGCGCCTGGTCTCAGGCGCCACCTCCACGCGCTATCACCGCCAGCCCGAGCAGTGCTGGATTATCGCGGGTGATCAGGTGCATCGGGGTCGCCTGCAACAGGCAGGACAGGGGCGCCTTGGCCTCGAAGATCGCGCGGAATGCGCTCGGCTCGATCAGCGGAGTCAGTCTCTGCACCACGCCACCGCAGAGGTAGACCCCGCCGATCGCGCGATAGGCAAGCGCCAGGTCGCCGGTGACACGGGCGAGCAGCCGCAAGAACATGGCGACGGCGGCGTTGGCGGAAGCATCGCCACGCATGAGCGCCAGCTCCACGATCCGCGCAGCCGGGCGGGCGGTCTCGCTCCCCGTGCCATCGCGGCTGCGGATCGCGAGATCGAGCCGCCCGAGGCCCGGACCCGACAGCAGGCTCTCGATCGAGATGCGCCCATAGGGACGCTCGAGCCAGGGCCAGAGCGCTTGCTCCTCGACGCCGACAGGGCCGAGATCGATCTGACCGCACTCGGTCGGTATGGCGATGGCGGCATCGCCGTCCGCGATCAGCGCCGCCGCGCCAAATCCGGTTCCCGGACCGAGCACGAGCCGCGTGCCGCCTGCGACGACGCGATTGGCGGTCCCGATTTCCATGACGTCGTCGGCCCCAAGGCTCGCCATGCTGTGAGCGAGCGCCTCGAAGTCGTTGACGATGCGCACGGTGGCGAGACCGAGGGCTTTGGCGATGGCGTCGGGATCGAGCACCCAGGCCGCGTTGGTGAGGGCGATCCGGCCGGCCACGACCGGTCCGGCGCCGCACAGCACGGCCGAGCGGGGAAGCGTGCGGACGCCCGCCAGCGCATGGACCGCGGCCGCCTCGAATGTGGGATACGCGCCTGTCTCGACGCGGGCGAGCATCGCAATCGCTGCGTTTGGCCTGGCCAGCAGCGCAAACCGGACGTTGGTGCCCCCGCAATCGGCGAGCAGCACTGGAAATGGCAGCGGGATTGCGCCTGCGGCGGCCCGCTCCATAGGTTCAGCCATGGCCAATCCAACTCGCATTTGCTGATGTCGGTCACTCCTTGTAGCGCGCCACGGAGGCGAGCGGGAGCAACTTGGCGTGGCCAAATCAGCCGTTGCCCGAGGCGCGCAAACGCGTCCGCCATTCGCAGCAACCATGGGCAATGTGCTCGACATGCGCTTGCCTTGCCGGAAGCGCTCTGTTAGTTGACGAGCCTCGTGCCGGCGCGCTTGGTCGTGGCCGGCGCGTTGGCTAGAGGGAGGCGTCCCGGTTGGGAATTCCTCGACAGCTGCGGTCATGGCGGAATTGGTAGACGCACTAGCTTGAGGTGCTAGCGGGGCAACCCGTGGAGGTTCGAGTCCTCTTGACCGCACCATTTCACTTCTTCAGGGTACCTCATACCACCCCAAAAACTTAATGAAAACATCGGATTAGATGGCCTCGGCTCCTCACTGCACCTCATCGTAACCCATTGCATCTCCCCGAAATGACGGTATTTTGGCTGGTATCCCCTCATTTTGTCAGGGAGCCCGATACCGTCAGATGTCTCTCTCAGATATGGCCGTGCGCGCGGCCAGACCAAAAGCGACCCCATTCAAAGTGTCCGACGGCGCGGGTCTCTACCTGTTGGTGAAGCCAGGTGGCGGGAAGCTGTGGCGCTTCGACTACCGTTTCGGTGGAAAGCGCAAGACGCTGGCCCTTGGCGAGTATCCGAAGCGAAGCCTCGCACAGGCCCGCCAAGCGCGAGATGAAGCACGCGAGCTTCTCGACCAATCGATCGACCCTTCCGAGAAGCGCAGGCTCGAACGGATTGGGATCGCAATGGCCGCCGCCAACACCTTCGAGGCGATCGCCGAGGAGTGGCTGCAGAAGATCGAGAAGGAGGATCGAGCCGAGGGGACGCTCATCAAGTGCAGGTGGTTCGTCAGCTTGTTGTTGCCATCGATCGGCAAGAGGCCCATCTCGGCCATCACTACTCCGGAGCTGTTTCTTGCGCTCAGAAGGATCGAGGCACGTGGACGATATGAGAGTGCCCGCCGGGCGAGGAGCACAAGTAGCCGCATCTTCCGCTATGCCATTGTCACCGGCCGCGCCGAGCGCAATCCCGCAAGCGACCTTGCCGGTGCCCTCATCACACCGAAGGTCACCCACCATGCTTCCGTCATCGAGCCGTCCGAAATCGGGCAGCTCCTCAGAGCGATCGACGGCTACAACGGATCACTGATCGTCACGACGGCGCTTCGTCTATTGCCGCTCGTGTTCGTGAGGCCGATCGAGCTTCGACACGCCCAGTGGCGTGACATCGATATCGCCGCTGCACGCTGGACGATCCCCGAAGCCATCATGAAGATGCGCAAGCCCCACGTCGTGCCGCTCTCTCGTCAGGCGATCAAGATCATCGAGGATCTCAGACCTCTTACCGGACATGGCAGGTACCTGTTCCCTTCCTTCCGCACCACCGAGCGGCCAATCAGCGAGAACACCTTGAATGCCGCACTGCGCCGGATGGGATACAGCGGCAAGGAGATGACGAGCCACGGTTTCCGGAGCACGGCGTCGACCCGCCTCAATGAGATGGGCCGCTGGAACCCCGATGCGATCGAGCGCCAGCTCGCCCATGGCGAGGTCGATGCTGTGCGACGCAGCTACAATCGTGCCGAGCACCTCGCCGAGCGCGTGGAGATGATGCAGGTGTGGGCCGACTATCTCGACGGGTTGCGGGCTGCGAAGGGCTGACCAATTGGCGCGTTCTCACTTCAATCCTTCGGCAGCAATTTATTGATCGCGATCATCAGCTGCTCGGCACGCTCCAACGTTTTCTGCACATCCGCCCGGTCTTGATCGAGCACATTGGGGTTCAGCATCAACCACTCTGCGGGACGGTAATGGAGGTCAGGGACTTCGATGCTTGCAGTGGCTCCAGTCCGGAAGTACGCTTCGGCCTTCTTGATCAAGCGGACAGTCGACGTATCCGCCGCGTCGAGCTTCTTGTCTGTCAACGCCGAAGCTCCCTTCAATCCATACGTCGAATTCAGCAGCTCTGCGAAGAACGCCGGCTCAAACAGGTCTTCCGTGTCGGCCTCCGTTTTCCCCGCAAAGGTGTCCATCGTCAGAACACCGCCGCCGCTCCGAAAGATTTCAAGCTCGCGCAGTCGCTGCGTCTCCTTTTTTTGTCCGTCGGCATAGTCGGCAAGCACCGAGACATTGATCTTGTTGCCGCCGAACAGCGCCACGAACGACCTGACGTTCCCCAATCCCCCGCACGGACAGAGCGTCCACCGCGGATCGAGACAGGTCCGCTTCTTCTTTGCGAGCGCCGATGAGAGCGCTCTTAGATAGATCATGTCGCCGGGGCCCTCGACCAGCAGCGTGTTCTTTCCCACGAACAGCGTTTGCGTGATCTCGTATCCGAGCGCGCCTTGCAGTGGGAACAGCGTGTCGCGATCGCGCGACATGACGTCACCGCGAACCTTCGTTCCGATTGGAATGCGTTGCTTGCCTTTCTGATCGACCTGATCCTCGACGATCCGCGCCGAGAGGATACGGTCGGAGGCGACCATGAATGGCGAATGCGTGGAGTACACGACCTGATGATGAGGAGCGAGCTTCTCGTCGAAGAAACGCAACAACTCCGCTTGCGCCTTGCCATGCAACGTCAATCCGGGCTCATCCAGCAGGAGCACGATCGGCACACCGCTCTTTTTGACCAGTTCGAACTTCACGAGGAATGAGAAGAACCAGACGAACCCCGCGCTCCGGTTGGAGAACGGGGTTTCGACACGATGCAGACTGTTGTAGATGCGGGCTCGTGCGACTGTTCCGCTGTTTCTCGGTGCGGCATCCCCCGCTCGCGCGACTTCGACCTTCACGCGAACTTCGAGATCGGGATTTTGCGTCCAGTACTCCTTGATCTGATCCGTGATACTGTTCGATCCCGCTTCGAGCTTCGCGTTGAACGGCTCGTAGTTTTTCTCCGCTACGACTTCCTTGATCGGAACGCCGGCAAAATCGAAGAACTCTTGGAACAGTTTGAGTGCCGGAGTTTTCGGATCGTTCAAATCCTGTTCGACAGACGCCTCCCCCGCCATCTGGTCGTATGCCGAGAAATACATCATCCGCGGCATGCGTGGCTTGAGCAGTTTTCGAATGGCGGCGTCGATCGATCCTTGCAACTTCAATGCTGCGAGCAGTGCCTTTTGTGGCTCGCTCGATGCCTCCACCTTCTCAAGCACACCGACCGCCGCCTTCCAGCTGTCGATCTGCTTCATTGATCCGCGTTCGTCTTTTCCCAGTTTGTGAACGTCATAGAGATGCGCGAGGGATTTCTTCTCGTCAGTTTCGACGATCAGCTCGAAGTCGGTGTCTCCGTAGCTTCGCGTAGCCGCCACCAGATCCGAGGTCAGTGCGCCCGCACCGAACTGTTCGCTGACGAGTTTCCGATCGCTCGCGTCAAGTTCCCACGTGGTCAGAACGACGACGGCTTCCCCGTCCGGATGGCGCTCGTCGTACTTGGTGAGGTGCCGCCGCGGATAGTCTTCAACCCGATTGAGCACGACCGGAGTGACGGGATGCGGGTTCAGTGCAGCAAGGGCTGTGAGGATCGCGCTTTTCCCTGCCTCGTTCTTGCCGACGAGGCACGTCACCCGATCATCAATCTCAAACTCTCCGCTGTCTTCGACGGAACGGAAGTTTGTGATGCATGCTGTCTTGAGCTTCATATCCGCCCCGTGAGTTTACACCCGTCCTACCAAGCCGCACCCTTGACAGGTGTCTTTGGTATTGCCGCGACCGATTCGTTGCCAACTGCTCGCAGGGTTTTCCACAGAAGTCTGCCGAAGCCCAGTCAGGGTTGCGATTGCGCCGAAAAGATTGACATCCGAGTGCGTGATGCATTCCTCCGAGACTTGGCGCGGTCGCCGGCCGCCTGCCGGTCGGCTTCCGCGTGTGGGATGATGCGGCGACCAGAGCCACTGTCGAGCGCCGCGACGAATTCCTGCGGAACCTATTGCCGCCTTTGCCGCCGAGCGGTACATAGCCGCTCATGGGGCAATCCCGCCCCTGCGTAGCTACGCTTCCTCAAAGGAGCGCAAGCTATGCTGAAGCTGCTATCGAAGAAACAGGTCAA
>JANNSW010000241.1:0-2788 GCA_031403055.1 Hyphomicrobiaceae bacterium
TCGGGCTCGGCATGATGGGCTTGCCGATGTCGGCGAACCTCATCCGTGCGGGATTGCAGGTGCGCGGGTTCGATGCCTCCGCCAAGGCGCTCGGGGCGTTCGCTGAGAAGGGCGGGATCGCTGCCGGGTCGGCGAAGGCAGTGGCAGCCGATGCCCAGATCCTCATCACCATGCTGCCCAACTCCGACATCGTCACGGATGTGCTCTTGGGTGAGGGCGGCGCGGCGGATGCGCTCCAACCTGGCGCGCTCGTCATCGACATGAGCTCGTCGGCCCCGCAGCGGACGTTGCAGCTCGGCGAGGCGCTCGGCAAGCGCCAGGTGAGCCTCATCGACGCTCCCGTGTCGGGCCTGGTGACGCGCGCGGCCGACGGGACGCTCGCCATCATGGCCGGTGGCGCCAAGGCCGACATCGACCGCGCCCGCCCCGTGCTCTCGCTGCTGGGCCGCGCCATCATCGAGACGGGCTCGCTCGGCTCCGGCCACGCCATGAAGGCACTCAACAACTATGTGTCGGCCGCGGGCCTCGTCGCGGCGTGCGAGGCGCTGATCGTGGGGGAGGCCTTCGGGCTCGACCGCGCGGTGATGGTCGATGTGCTGAACCTCGCGACGGGCCGCAACAACTCGACCGAGACCAAGATCAAGCCGCAGGTGCTTTCGGGCGCGTTCCGATCGGGCTTCGCGCTCGACCTGATGGCCAAGGACAACCGCACGGCCGCCGGGCTCGCCGAAAGCCTCGGGCTCGGCGCCGAGGAGATCCTCGCCTCGGCCGCGCTGTGGGAGAAGGCGTCGCAGGCGCTAGGCCGCGGGGCAGACCATACGGAGATCTACAAGTACCTCGCCGCGCGGGAGAAGAAGCGCGCGCCGTGAGCGGGGTGTCACGAGTGGCTCGACCCGCAGCCTCGCCCTTCACGACGCACGACGGCAAAGCGCTGGAGCACAGCAAGCTCGTTGCCAGAGCATCGGATGGAGCAATCGCGGCATGAGCTCGAGTCGGCGCCTGGCGATTCCTGCACGTTCTCATTCCTTACGCTGAGGATTGAGTCGTCGCTGGTCCGAATGGGGCCGGTAGGATGAACGGCGCTTCCGCCAGCGACCTTCCGCTCCCGAGCGGTCGTCCGCCGGACGTGATGACTCCCAGGGCGCTCCTGACGTGACGTTGCAGGCGATCAAGCGCGGTGACGGCGCGGGCTCCGCGCCCCGTGTTTCAAGTATAAATGGAGAACCAAGACATGAGCTCGGGTCAGGACTTCCGCCGGATCGTGCTGTGGCGGAAAGCCATGGCTGCCAAAGGGATCAAGGTGCTGGCGATGGGCATGACGCCGGCCGAGGAAGGCGCGTCAATGCGAAAGTGGTGGGCCGAGGAAGGCGAGGCTCTGCACGAGCTGGAGGGAGCGAAAGCCGAGCGCGCATGAGCGAACGCCGGCCGTCGATGGTGGGGGTCGCGGGGCCGAACGGATCGGGCAAGACGACACTGACGCGACGACTGCTCGAGCATACCTGGCTGAGTGGGCACACCTTCATCAATGCCGAAGAGATCGCCCAGCATGAGCTGGGTGGCTGGAACTCGCCGGAGGCCGTGCGTGAGGCAGCGCGCTTGGCCGACGAGCGCCGCGAGGCGTGCCTCGCGGGTCCCAGGGACTTCGCCTAGTGTTCCCTCCCATTCATTCGATTCCGGCGAAGCTGGATCAATGAATGGAAAGATGGAACACAAACAAAGAGTTGCCTAGTGGGCTGGCCATTCATTTGGGGTACCAAATGAATGAGACAGAACACTAGCGCATGGAGCGCACGAGGCAGCAGCTCGGGCGCCTTGTTCCTGCCCTGCTCCGATTGCGCCGCCGGGATCTGCGGATCGGCTGCAGCATCGGACCGAAACCCTGGAGCGACGCGCAATCCCTGCGGCGCGTCCGCGAAGTGGGAGGCTGACAAACGACCCGTATCGGGCTCGTTAGGGCTGCTTCCTTCCGGACCTGACCCGGTTGGCGAGGGACACGTCCGCCGCCAACCTCCCGGCCGTGTGATAGGCGAGCTTGGGGGCGCGCGCAACAGCCGGCGTGTCCGGTCGGCCGCAACCTCCGTAACGCCGCTGCAACAATGAAACAGCCGCGCGATTGGCCCTTCACGAAGCCGTGAGCCGCCACCAACTCCAGTCTGCAGCCGCCGCTTCGATCCGGGCCCGAAGGCTCCGACGGCGGCGTTGCAACGGCAGGACCGACGAGGAATCCACGAACGGGGAACGCATCGGCGTTTCGCCGAAGGGGAGAGCCATGCTCGAAGCAACTCCATTCGTCATCGCGGTTGCCGGCGCGCTCGCCTATGGCTTCAGCGATTTTTCCGGCGGCCGGGCGTCGGTCCGGCTGCCGACGCTCGCGGTCGCCGCCATTGCTCAAGGGATCGCGGCGCTCGGCGTGCTCGCACTGCTGCTAACCTCGGGCGCCAGTCTGCCGAGGCATGGCGAGGCGGTGCTCGCCGCCCTGGCTGGCGTCGGCCACGTCGCGGGCGTTCTCTTCCTCTATCACGGCATCGCCCATGGCCGGGTCGCGATCGTGGTGCCCATCTCCGCCGTTTCGGGCCTCGCGCTGCCGATTGTCGGCGATCTGGTGACGGGAGAGGCACCGGCCCTGATCCACCTCGCCGGTGTGGCGATCGCCATACTTTCTGTTGTGCTCTTTGGCACGTCAGCGGATGCGGGACCGGCGGCCTCGCCGGTACGGACATCGGTGCTGCTGGGGCTGGCGACGGGTCTCGGCTTTGGCATCAGCGATCTCGGCCTTGGCCTGATGCCG
>JANNSW010000242.1:0-24365 GCA_031403055.1 Hyphomicrobiaceae bacterium
CTCTCCCCCGACCACCACGCGGCCTTCGAGCGCGACGGTTTCGTCATCGTCGAGAACGTGCTCGATGCGGCGACGCTGGAAGCCGCCCGCGCCCGCTTCGAGCCGCTGTTTTCAGGCCAGTTCGAGACCGGGCTCGCTCCCGACGAATGGAACTGGAAGAGCGGCCGGGACCGGCCCGACGTGACGCGCCAGATCTGCAACGCCTGGAAGTCCGATCGGGTGATCGCCGGCATCGTGCTGCGCGAGGATCTGGGTCGCGCCTGTGCCGAATTGCGCGGCTGGCAGGGCGCGCGCATCAACCAGGACAACGTCATCTGGAAGCCACCGGGGACGAAGCCGCTCGGCTTCCACCAGGACGAGAGCTATCAGGCCTACTACACGCCAAGTGAGATGATGACCTGCTGGATCACGCTCGACGACACCCGCGCCGACCAGGGCACGATCGAGTACGTGCCGGGCTCGCACCGTTGGCCGCTCGCCGCGCCGATCAAGCAGTTCCACGCGCCCGACGATCCGCTCGAGGATCTGCGCCCGGCGGCGCTGGCGGCTGGCGTCGCCTCGCCCGCAATCACGCCGATCGTGGTCAAAGCAGGCACCGCCGTGATCCATCACGGCCGCACCTGGCACGGCTCGCGCGACAATCGCGGGCTCGATCCGCGCCGCTCGGTCGTCGCCCATTGCATGCCGGCGGAAGCTCAATTCCATCCGACCAATATCGGCGCCATCTACTCGCGCTACCGCCGCTCTGGCACGCTCGAGATGGACGAGGGCTTCTTCCCGGTGCTGTGGCGGCGCGACGGATACCGCTCGCCCTGGATCGAGCGGTTCGTAGCGGGGGGCGCGATCGCGGCTCGAGCGCCCGAAACATCGAGGGCATCGGCCGCAGCCGTACCGGCAACGAAGGGATAGTCGGCGCCGCACTCGTGCTCCTCGGCAAAGGCGCGGGCGAGCTTGCGCAGGGTCTTGGCATATTGGTTCAGAATCGCATTGTGCGCCCACATGCCGGTCATGTCGGTGAAGGTGACGGGGCGGCGAAGCGATTTGGCGCAGGCGACGATCTCGGCCTGCACCTGGCAGGTGCGGCGCGCCGTCGGGGGCTGTTGCAGGCGCCCAGAATAGGCGAGCAGATGCTTCAGGTGGAACAGCACGCCTGCTTCCAGCGACTGAAAGCTCTCCCCGACCGGATTCTCGATGGTTGCGCCGAGCCCGGCGAAGTTCATCTGCTCCGGCCGGACCGTCGCCTCGCTCCAGCGGCGGCGCTTGTTGCTCCAGGTGGTGAACGAGAGGTGGCCGGTCTCGTACATCATCTGAAAGTAGGCGAGGTCCCATCTGACACCAAGCCTGCCACCGAGCACGGAATAGGCATCCGCGACGGCGGCAAAGCGCGCTTCCAGCCGCACCGGCTTGCCGAAGCGCTCGCGCTGGCGCCGGCTGAGGAACTCGGTCAGGCGCGCGGGCGTGACACAGGCCGGCACCCGATTTTCCCCCGTCGCCAGGATGCCCGGCAGCAGCTCCGACGGCTTGGCCCGCCGCAGCCCCATGCCGCAATCGACTGCGAGCTGTGGGCAGGTTTCGCCCGCGGCCAGGGCGGGGCTGGCGAGCAGAATCAGCAGGGCCGTCAGCCATTGAACCGGTCGGAGTTGCATTGTGCTCAGCCCTGTCAGAGGGATCCCGGGGAGCCTGACGGAGGCCCGCAACGGGATCATACGAACGCATTGGCTGAGGAATGCGACGGACCCGAGGCCGCCGCATCCTTGCCTCGGCAGCGACCGTGGGCAATGGAGGTTAAGCAAGCCTTAAGCGTGGCATCGGAGCGAGCCGGCGGCTCGGGGCCTGCGCGGAAATGGTCGGAGCGGGGAGATTTGAACTCCCGACCCCTAGTCCCCCAGACTTGGGGTCTTGACTTTTCGTGACTTCAACGCCATCCTCCTATTGCCTGGAATTTCACCTGATTTGAGATAGTTGTGCGCTAGGGCTGTGTTGTTAGGCGAGCCGACAGTCCACCAAAATAGCCAGGGAAGCGCCACTTTTAGTGCAGATAGAGTGCAGATGGAGTAGGATGCAACGGCCAACAGAGGGGGAACTGCCGTGCCGAAATCGAACCACGAGCTGCCATTTAACGCACAGGCCATTTCAAAGGCGTCCGTGCGAGACGGTCGGAACACCGAGTGGCGCATCCATGGGGTGAAGGGGTTGGTCCTTGTCGTCACCCCAGCGGGCGCGGCAACCTACTTCGTTCGGTATCAGACCAAAGTCGGCAAGCGCCGCAAGTTCCGCCGTGTCAAGATCGGGAGCCGGGATGCCACCCCCCTGGCAGACGCGCGCAAGCGCGCCATGGAGATCATGCGGGGTGCCGAGGCCGGCCAGGACCCGGCAGCCGAGAAGTCAGAGCGTTCCCGCGCAACCACCTTCCGGGAGCTTTGCGAGCTTCGCTTCAACCAAGACAGCCGAATCACCGAGTCCACACGGCGCGTCTACCGGGATACGTTGCAGGTGATCGCCATGCCGGCATTTGGCGACTACCCGGCGCGTGACATCACAACAGCGATGATCGTTGCCGTGCTCGACAAGGCCGAAGCTGCCAACAGCCCGACATGGGCGGACAAGATCAAGGCCGTGGTCAGCTCCATGTATCGATGGGCCATGGAGCGCCAGATGCTCGACGCAAATCCGTGCGCCACTTTGCGCAAGCGCGGCGCCAAGAACGTCCGGAAGCGCGTGCTGAGCGATGATGAGCTTGCCCAGTTCTGGCACGCCACGGGGCGGGACGATGTGCTGCTATCCGGGCCGATGCGGACCATCCTTCGGCTCGCCGTCGTCACAGGGAAGCGCCGCGCCGAGATTGCGGGGGCGCGAGTTGCTGAGCTTCATCTTGAAGGACACGAACCCACCTGGACCATACCCGGCGACACGCTTGTTAGGGGCAAGGTCGCCAGGGGCCGCGCGAAGAACCGTGAGGAGCATGTCGAGCCCCTCAGCCGGCAGGCTGTTGAACTGTTCCGGGAAGCCGAGCAGCTTGCAGGTGAAGGGTCCGAGCACTTGTTCCCCGCCGACATGGGCCGCGTGAAGATCGGCGCCGACCCCCGACGGCCCCACATCCACCCGGAGAGCGTGTCCAAGGCCGTGCGCCGGCTTCGGGAGACAGCTTCCGCCGACGGCGAGGCATGGGACGTGGTTCTTCACGACATGCGACGGGTGATCGCCACGTGGTTGGAGGATCAGCTCGTGCATCCCCACGTGATCGACCGCGTCCTCAGCCACAGGCCAAAGGGCGTGACGCGCGAGCACTATTCGTTCGCCAAGCTGAAAGTTCCGATGCGAAATGCGATGCAGTCATGGGCGGATCATGTGTGGGAGGTCACAGGGCAGAGCGTGCCAGCGTCGAACGTGGTGACATTGCGGCCGGTGGGGGCGACGGGCTGAGCAAATGAGGCCTACTTGTGGTGGCCTGCAATCATCCGCAGCTCGACCCGCAATCATCGCCGATTCCGGCCCGAATTAAGTGAGACGCAAGATGCGGCTCGGCCCATATTGAGTGCAACCAGGCCCGGATTAGTTGCGGCCGGCCTGCAATCATCCGGCTCGGCCCACATTACGTGCGACGTTGATTTTCGCCTGTCGCTGCCGTGGGTTGCTGATTCGCAAGGCAACATGGCGGACGACCACCAACCTTGCGATGAATTCCGCAACGGGTTGTCTGGTGATCTGCGAGCGCGGCGGCGGGCATCAGGCCGGGTGCAAGAAAAACGTTCGATTTCATTGCGATGGCACAGCCGTGGCAACCCTGTTGCCGCCGCCACTCGTCCCGACTATCGTGGCGATGTCCGAAGCTGGGGGAGGACTCTCCGTGCTCGATGCGGGGGAACGATCCACGCTTTTGTGAAGGGTTCCGTACGTCGGCCCCCGTGTGCGAGGATACGCTTGCGACGGGCCGACATCCGGAACCCTTCACACAGTCGACGTCATGACGGACGGAGGTTCCGGCCCAACCGCCCCCTACCCCACCTCCACATCCTCCCAGAAGCTCATCCAGTGGCCGATGCCCTTCATGGCGGAGCCGGGTTTCTCGTAGGACCAGGCGGCGCGCTCACTCGACTTCCCGCCGCCGGCGACGTCGTAGAACTGCACGCCGTGCGGGCATTCGAGGTCGCTGTCGGATTTCTCCGCCTTGCTCAGCAGCTCCATCCGCACGCTGTCGCGGGGGAAATAGCGATAGCCGTTCACCTCGATGGTGCGATCGCTCTGGGCGATCACCTGTCCGTTCCAGCTGGCCTTCATGGTTGGCATCCTCCGTTGTGAGTTGACGGCATTGTAGCCGAAGCCCGCCCGATCAGGCGATTCCCATTCGCGTGAGACCGCCAGCCCTTCGCTTTGGCATCGTGGCGACGCGTGGTATGAACGCGGGAGTGATTGATTTGCCGCTGCACTGGAGCCCTAGGTGATGCCGAGCACGTCCAATCAGGACAAGAAGACGCTAATACTCACCGGCGCCTCGCGCGGCATCGGGCATGCGACCGTCAAGCGCTTCTCGTCGGCGGGCTGGCGGGTCATCACCTGCTCGCGCCATCCCTTCCCGGAGAACTGCCCCTGGGAGATGGGGCGGGACGACCACATCCAGGTCGACCTCGCTGATCCCGACGATACATTGAAGGCGATCGCCGAGATGCGAATCCGCCTGAAGGATCAGGGATCGCGCCTGGATGCCCTCGTCAACAATGCCGGCATCTCGCCCAAGGGCGCGAGCGGCGAGCGGCTCGGCACCATCGATACCCCGCTCGACGACTGGCGCTGGGTGTTCCAGGTCAATTTCTTTGCCCCCATCATGCTGGCGCGCGGGCTGATGGCGGAGCTGCGCGCGGCCAAGGGCGCGGTCGTCAACGTCACCTCGATCGCCGGCAGCCGCGTGCATCCGTTTGCGGGAGCGGCCTACGCCACCTCGAAATCGGCGCTGATGGGGCTCACCCGCGAGATGGCACACGATTTCGGCCCCAGTGGCATTCGAGTGAATGCCATCTCGCCGGGCGAGATCGATACCTCGATCCTGTCGCCGGGCACCGAGAGGATCGTCCGCGAGCAGATCCCGATGCGCCGGCTCGGCGTGCCCGAGGAGGTCGCGAAATCGATCTACTTCCTGTGCACCGACGCCTCGGCCTACGTGAACGGCGCCGAGCTGCACATCAATGGCGGGCAGCACGTTTGATGGCGAAGCTTGCCGCGATTGGCCTTGTCCTCGCCCTGCAGCTGTTTGCTCGGACTGCGACAGCCGAGCCCTATGTGCTGCAGATCATTGCGCTGCCTGCCACGCCAGATCATGTGGAGCTGAGCGAAGGCAAACTCGGCTTGCGCGGCGTGCGGGTCCATCTGACGGACGATTCCTGGGTCAAGCTTGCCGATTGCGGTGACGGCTTGTGCGCTGAGCCGCTCGATCGGCCCCCACCGGCGGCCCGCCTGCCCAAAGGGGCGCTGCCGGGAGCCATGCTTGCGCACGCCGAGGGAACGCTCAGGCAGGCTTGGCTGGCCGAGCCTGTGGACCGGCTCGGACTGGTCGCAGCCTCCGAGGCCGGCAGGTTGATCGTGATCGATCGGATCAGCCGCCGCCACGAGCTCGAGCTGGCGGTCGACGCCGCCCTGGTCGGTCCGCATTTGCGGATCGCCGACGCCGACGGTGATGGCGAGGACGAGATCATCGTTACGATTGGCCGGCAAGGCGAGGGCATCTCGCTGGCAGTCGCCCAGCTGCGGGACGGCGGCATCGGCATTGTCGCGCAGACGGGCGAGAAGGACATTCCACACCGGGCCATCGCCAGCGGCCCGGTTGCCGATCTCGACGGCGATGGACGCGCCGAGCTGGCGTTCGTCGCCGATGGTGCGGACGGTGAAGGGAGCCTGGAGATCTGGCGCTTCCGCGATGGCAGCCTGGAGCAGGTAGGTGCTCTGCCGGATTTCGCCAGCCGGGCCAAGGATGGCGCGACCTGGGCCGGTGTCCAGATTGCCGCCGATCTGACCGGCGACAGTCAGGCCGATCTCGTCGTTCCCTCTGCCGACCGCCTCACGCTCAGGATCGTGTCGATCGTCGATGACGAGCTGACCGAGCCCGCGCGGATCGCCCTTCCGGCCGAAGCGGTGACCGAAATCCTGGTACTGCGCATGCAGGGACGCCCGCGCCCTGCCCTTCTCGTCGGCCTCGCGGATGGTACGCTCGCGCTCGCGCGCTGAAATCAGCTCAGGCTGGAGCTGGCAGCGCGTCTCGCGCCGGCCTCGGCACTCGCCGTGCAGGACGAGCCGGCGCTGCGCTCGACCGCACCTTTGTGGCCGCCCTCACCTTGACCGGATCGGCGAGCCAGCCGCCCAGGCCGATGAAGAAGAAGCAATAGGCATGGATCGCGTTCCAGTAGTGGACCGTGAGCGCGGCGAGAAACAAAGCGAGGAGCGAGATGGTCCAGCCGACGGCGAAATCACGCACCGGCTTGGAGCGTTTGCGCGACCGGCGGGGGTGGTGCACCGCGCGCAACAACAGCGCGATCGCCAGCAGCAGCAACACCAGCGCCGGCAGCCCGACGCGCATCGGAATGAGCAGCCAGAACGCGTCGACCGAGGCCGACGCCATCCAGCCGGCACGCGCCCATTCGCCCAGACCGATGCCGATGATCGGATTGGCCCAGACGTTATCGAGGCCGTAGCTCCAGATCTGCACGCGATAGAAGGCCGTCCACGGGTCGAGGGTGATGCGCGTCACGATCGCCTCGATCGCCGAGCGCTCAGTCGTCAGCTCGAGCACGACGTAGCCGATGCCCAGGCCGATCAGCATCATCTGGGTCCGGCCCTCGATGCGGCGCGTCAGCTTCTCCCAGAGCATGATCGCGCCTTGCACGCCCAGGCACAGCAATGGCGCGGAGGACAGGCCGAGGAAGGTCGCGCCGCAGACAAGGCCGGCGCGCAGGACGCGCTGCGGCTTGCGGTCGTTGGTGAACCAGAGCAGCGACATGATGCTGGCGCAGAACGTCCCATAGAGGATCGGGTGGTCCATGGTCGCATAGGCACGCAGAATGCCGAGCCGGTACTCGACGTCGACGGGGTGATGGTAGCCGGTCACCTGGTAGAGCCAGTCGTGCACGAAATGCTGGCCGAGCAGCGCCTCGGGCAGCGCCATGCCGGCCAGAATGAGGATCGCGAGGAACAGGCAGCGCAGGGTGGCGCGGAACTCGTCGTAGTTGCGCACATAGGCCCGGCCGATCAGATATCCCCCGAAGCTTTCCAGTGCGAGCGCCCCGCCAAATTCCAGGCCGTCGCCCGATCCCAAATGGATCATGAAGACCGATACGGTCCAGACATTGTAGAGAAGAAACAGGACATCGTAGCTCGCGATGCGGGCCTTGCCCTGCACGACGATCCGCCAGAGCGCCGGCAGCACGAACAGGAGGATCGCGATCCGATGGGGCGGTAGGCGTAGCGACCCCACGAACACTGATAGCTCGGTCGGGCAGATCAGGCCGATGATCAGGATGAGGACCGGCAGCGGCGTGCGCGTGAGGATCGAGAGCATGGGGGCGGTTGCCGAGCGGACGTGACCGTCACGCCTCCTGGCCAGCGACCCGGACGAGATACTCGCCATAGCCGCTCTTCAGCAGCGGCCCGGCCAGCGCGAGCAATTGCTCCTTGCCGATGAAGCCCATGCGATAGGCGATCTCCTCGGGGCAACCGATCTTCATGCCCTGCCGCTCCTCGATCGTCTGCACGAACTGGGACGCCTGCAGGAGAGACGCGAAAGTGCCGGTGTCGAGCCAGGCGAAACCGCGCCCCAACAGCTCGACGTTGAGGGCGCCGGCCTTCAGATAAAGCTCGTTCAACGTCGTGATCTCGAGCTCGCCGCGTGCCGAAGGCTGCACCTGGCGCGCGAGATCGCAGACCTTGTCGTCATAGAAATAGAGGCCGGTGACCGCGTAGCTCGACTTCGGCTGTGTGGGCTTCTCCTCGATCGAGGTGGCCTCGCCCTGCTCATTGAAGCCGACGACGCCATAGCGTTCCGGGTCGCGCACCCAGTAGCCGAACACAGTTGCGCCCGTCTCGCGCGCCGCCGCGCGCTGCACGAACTCGGTCAAGCCGTGACCGAAATAGATGTTGTCCCCCAGCACGAGCGCGGCTGGGCCGCCAGCCAGGAACTCGCGTCCGATCAGGAAAGCCTGGGCGAGGCCTTCGGGGCGAGGCTGCACGGCGTAGTCGAGCTTCAGGCCCCATTGCGAGCCGTCGCCGAGCAGATTGCGGAAGGCGGAGCTGTCCTCGGGCGTGGTGATGATGAGGATCTCGTCGATGCCCGCGAGCATCAGCACCGACAGCGGATAGTAGATCATCGGCTTGTCGTAGACGGCCATCAGCTGCTTTGATACCGCGCGCGTGATCGGATAGAGGCGCGTGCCTGAGCCGCCAGCAAGGATGATGCCTTTGCGCTTCGGTTTGGGTTGGGACGTCATGTCGCTTCTCCTCGCAACCCGCCGGGTCCGCCTCAATAGGCGTTCTGGTGTGTCATACCGTGCATCGGCGTCAACGCCAGAATGCGCAGATCGAGCCAGAGCGACCAGTTGTCGATGTAGTAGAGATCGTGCTCGACGCGAGCCTGCATCTCCTGCGGCGTGCGGGTCTCGCCGCGGAAGCCGTTCACCTGCGCCCAGCCGGTAATGCCCGGCTTTACCTGATGGCGGTTGGCGTAGCGCTCGAGCATCTCGCCATAATACTCGTTGTGGACCAGGGCATGCGGCCTGGGCCCGACGAGGCTCATGTCGCCCCTCAACACATTGATGAGCTGGGGCAGCTCGTCGAGGCTGGTGCGCCGGATGAAGCGGCCGATCCGCGTCACGCGGGCATCGCCCCGGGTCGCCTGGCGGACGGCCGCTCCGCTCTCGGCGACCGTCATGCTGCGGAACTTCAAGACGTCGAACTCGCGATGATTGAGGCCGTGGCGCTGTTGCCGGAAGAAGACGGCTCCGGGGCTGTCGAGCCTGATGGCGACTGCAACCGCAAGCATGAGCGGGCTGGCAACCACGAGTGCGATTGTTGCAATCCCCAGATCGACGATGCGTTTCAGCACCGGCGCCCAGTCCTTCAGCGGCTTGGACTTCACGTCGAGCAGACCAAGCGGTCCGATGTTGGAGACCCGATGGCGGCTCGGCAGCGCATCGACGAGATCGGAGGAGATGTGGGTGCAGATCCGGATCCTGACGGGCAGCTGCTCGAGCTTGCGGACGATGTCGCTGATGCGCCGCTCGGCCGATTGCGGCAGTGCGATCACGATCTCGTCGATGCTGCCGGCGCGACCCGCCTCGATCAGATCGCGCAAGTTGCCGGCAACGGGCAGCTCGCGGGATTCCATGCGCTGTTGGTCCTGCCGGTCATCGTAGATGCCGACGAGGCGAAGTCCGCCTGGATCGCTGCGGACGTGCTCGTAGAGCTTCAACGCGATGCGCCCGGTGCCGTAGACGGCGAGCGAGGTGTCGAACAGACCACGATCGGCGCCATGGGCGAGGATCGAGCGGGCAATGAACCGCACGATTGCGACGAGGCCGATCGACGCCCCGACGGCAATTGGCAGCCAGCTTGTCGGGAACTGCGAGCCCAGACCGAGGGTGAGCGCGACCGAGAACACGCAGGCAAATGCACTGAAAAGCACGAGCCCTATGCGGCCCGGACCCGCTGGCAGCACCGTGATCCGGTCGGGCCGATAGTCCCCGAGCTGCAACAGAATGAAGTGCGCGACGGCGGCGCTCAGCAGGCTGAGCTGAATGGCAGGCGCGAGCTGGTCGGTCGCAAGCTGGTCGAGCGTGAACTGGACCAGCGTTGCGATCGCTCCGCCACCTGCAATGGCGAGAACATCGGCAAACCCGATCAGATCGGCCGCCACCCGGCGCGACCAGCGTGTCCCCACATGGCTTGCGCCTTGCGGCCCGTCGCCGTCGCAAGCGCCAGCTTTTCCACCATCCATCGGAACTTCGAGACCCATTGGCCACCCTTGCACACGAGGCCTGGCACGCGCCCGCGGGATCCCCGATCCAGCGCGCACCGCTATGGCAGACACGATGTCCTGTCAGGCTGAACAGGCCGTTAATCGGGGGATCACACAAGCAAGCTTTCTGGGTCGATCCAGCAGGATTTTGCTCGAGGGCTCACGAAGCGGCGGGTTGGGGCGGATGCTCTGTCAACAAGCGATCGGTTGCCTGAAGAAAGCTGTGTCCAGATCGAGCAGAACCATGCTAGCCTGCCGTCACTGCTCTTTCGTTTTGCGTAGCAGGAGCGGAGTAGCCATGAGCTTGTTCGATGTCATCGCAGCGTCCCAGCACGGCGCCTGCTTCGACAATCTGGCCCGTCGAGTCCAGTTGTCCGAAGGCGAGACTGCCCGTGCGGTCGGCGCATTGCTGCCGGTGCTGATACCAGCGTTCGAAGGCTGGATCAGTGATCGTGCGGGTATGGTCGAGTTCCTGCGGGCGCTCGCACGCGACGGTTATAGCGAGGCGCGCACCAAGGCCTCGCTTTTCAGCGACAACGGTTTCCGGGATCGCGGCATCGCGCTGTTGCGACGGTGGCACGACGCCGGCCGGCTCGACAGCGTGCGGCTTGCGGAGGCTGCCGCCAAGGCGGGCCTCGAGCCCGACGTCGCCGCGCAGCTGCTGCCCTGGGTTGCGGTGCTGTTGATGTCGGCGCTGCATCTGAAGGCGCTTCGGCCGCTCGGCTGGCTGGTGAGCGATCTGGAGGGTGCGCAGTCCCCCGCCAGTCCTTTCGAGGTTCTGGCTGACCGGCTGCAGGGACTGGAGCCCTCCAAGCAGCGGCCGACCGTTCGGCGGATGCTCGGATCGCTGTTGGCGCTGACGGGCGACACCAATTCGGCAATGCGGACGGCCTGACCAATCGCGGCCAGTCACGAGCTAGCCCGATCTATTCATGTCTGCACGGACAATCGGAGGTTGTTTTTGGCCTTGGCCATGGCCTGTCGGCGTCCGTCGAGGCGGTTGCTTGATTGAGCTTCGACGTGGCGGCTTGCGCGTGTGAGGGATTGGTTGGGGGGATTGGTCGGGGCATGGGCCCCGGCTGTCATGGTCCCGCCGGCACGAGGGCGCCGGCGAGGCGTCTGAAGAGATCCTGCTCGGGACACGACGTCGGCAGACGCACGCGGATGCGGCTTGCGGTCTCCACGACTCTGGCCGCGATCTTCATGAGCTTCAGCCTCAGCGTACCGAGCTCGGCCCGGTGAAGCGGGCTCTCTTTCGGGATTACGGCGCGGACGCCGTGCAGGAGCCAGTAGGCGGCCGTGTGCGAGCCACGAGCCTGACCTGGTTGGCGAGGGGCGAGGAGCAGGAGGTGCGGTCGGCGGCGAGCTGGCACTTCAGCATCTTGATCAGGTTCTCGGCTTGGCCGCGTGCGCAGTAGACGACGTCGTAGAGGAAGCGCGGGCCGCCGTCGAGCGAGGTCACCACATAGCGGATGTCGAGACCTTGCGCCATGTCCGCCATGCGCGCGATCACGGTTCTGATGAATTATCCAGGCTAGTTGCGTCTGCTCGTGGCCGGCATCTCCAGGATGACGATGCTGTCGATCAGATGTTGCTCAAACGTATGCTTGCCTTCCAGCCTGTTCGGGCAGTGTCTCATTTGCGCTTGAAGTAACGCTCGAAATCGTCGACCAGATCGAGCTCCTGGTGGACGGAGTTGCTCGCGAGAACCGGATCTTGCAGCCTCGCCCCATTCTCCATGCCAGCGAGGGCCAGCTCGAAACGCTCCACCAGGCCCGCGTCGTCGACGTGCCGCCTGAGGTCCGACCAGCGAGCGCGCGCGTAGCGGACCATTGCCAGCATATCGACCCAGCGCGGCGGCTCGGACTTCAGATCCGCATCGTAGCGGAAGCCCGCATAGTCCAGCAGGCTCACGTCCGTCGGTGTGGTGGTCGGGGGTGTAGCGGAGCCGACCAGGATCCGGTAGATCTCGACCGAAGCGATGGCGAGATCGGAGCGTGCGCCCGATGCCAGAGCGGCCTCCGCCTCGCCCAGCCTGGCGGCCGCCTCGCTACTTGCCTGGAGGCTCAGATGCTCCCGGACGGCCGCAAGTGTGGCCGCAGCCGAGCGTAGCTTCGTCCCGAGCTTGCCGAGGGAGCTCACAAATGCTTTCTCCGTCAGCTCCTCGAAGGGCTCGCCAGCCTCGAGCAAGGCGGCATTTGCCGTTGCGGCATCGGCCACGAAGAGGGTCCCTGGCGGCGGCAGCTGTGCTGCCGGCCCTAGGATTGCGAGCGCCGCGGCAACGAAACCAGCCGTGAGCAGAGCGTGCATCGGTACTGTTCCTTCTGGTTGGCGCGGTTCGCCCAGCATAGCGTCACGCCTTGGCGCCCATGTCCAGCAAGCCGCATCGGCCGGGGCCAGAGCCGGCCCTCGAAAGGTCCGGGCCAACAGGAAATATCTAGCTATTTCAGCAACTTGTGAGTTCATAACTCAGGCCCCGAGATACTGGTGTCGATGCCATCGGCGCAACGCCGCCGCCACCAACCGGGCCAGCCCAGCCATCACGGCGTTAATCATCCTGCCATCGGACTACCGTGTATCAGTTGCAGTTCGGTAAATTTTCAGTAATCATGTTGGTGTGGACGTGAAAGTGAGGCTGTTGCTGGCAACGGTCCAACTAGAAATCGTGCTCGGGTTGGGCATCCCAGCGCTAACATTGCGACTTGTACTGCAAAAACAAGATCCAACGACAGACCACTCGGTTTGTCGGGTGAACGCGCCTGCATTGGTGGATACGGCTTCCTGACTGTCAGAGTGGAGGATTTGGCCTTGTCGAAGTGGCTTGTCGAGCAGGCGCTCGGGTTTCGCTTTCTGGTGCTGGCACTCGCAGCCCTGGTGCTGGGCTTCGGCCTTGCGCAGCTCAAGCAGATGCCAGTCGACGCACTGCCCGAATTCGGTCAACCGACGCTCGAAATTCAGACGGAAGCGCTGGGCCTCTCGGCCGTCGAGGTCGAGGAGCTGGTGACAATCAACGTCGAGGAGCTGGTGATCCAGTCGCCATGGCTGGAGAGCATCAGCTCGCAATCGCTTCCCGGTGTCTCGCGCATCCAGCTGACGTTCGAGCCCGGCACCGATCTGATGCGCGCGCGCCAAGCGGTGCAGGAGCGGCTCGCCGGCTCTTGGGCGCTACCCAATGTCGGCAAGCCGCCCGTGCTGATGCAGCCTGTCTCCGCGGCGCGACGCGCCATGATGGTCGGCCTGTCGTCCAAGACCATGTCGCCGATCGAGATGTCGGTGCTGGCGCGCTGGACGATCGTGCCGCGGTTGATGGGCATCAAGGGTGTCTCCAACGTCACTGTCTGGGCACAGCGCAACCGGCAGCTGCACGTGCAGGTCGATCCCGAGCGCCTGCGCAGCCACAAGGTCCAGCTCGACGATGTGGTGAAGGCTTCGGGCGACGCGCTCTGGGTCTCGCCCTTGAGCTTCCTCAATGCCTCGATGCCCGGCACCGGCGGCTGGCTCGAGACCCCCAACCAGCGCCTCGCCATTCGCCACATTCTGCCCATCTCCACGCCCGAGCAACTCGCCGAGGTCCCGGTCGAGAATGAATCCGGAGCTTCCGTCCGGCTCGGCGATATCGCAACCGTTGTCGAGGGCCATCCCCCGCTGATCGGCGAAGCCGTGCTCGACGCGGGTCCGGGCTTGCTGATGGTCGTCGAGAAGCTGCCCGATGCCAATGCCCTCGACGTGGTTCGCGACGTCGAAGCCGCGCTCGGCGCCTTGCAGGCGGGTCTGCCTGGCGTCGACATCGACACTTCGCTCTATCGCAGCTCCAACTACATCGAAGCCTCGCGAACCAACCTCACCCCGCTTGCCGTCGCCGGATTTGCGCTCGGCGTGATTGCGCTAGGGCTGCTCGCATTCAGCCTGCGTGCGGTCCTGATCGGCACCGTTGCGATGGCGGTCTCGGTGATCGCGGCCGTGGGCGTGCTCTACTTCAGCAGCGCGACCTTCACCATGATGACGATGGCTGGCATTGCCGCGGCTCTGCTCGCGATCGTCGACGACGCGGTGATGGGCGCCAGCGCACTGCTGCGCCGTGCCCGCGGCGGGAGCGTTCCAGTGGCGCGGGCCCAGGCGGCCGATATGGTATCGGTCGGCAACGCCCGGCCGATCGGCGCGGCGACGCTTGTCGCGCTGCTCGCGGTGGTGCCGTTCTTCTTCGTGAGCGAGCAGGTCGCCACCTTGCTGTCGCCGATGATGACCGCTTTCGCGCTCGCGCTGATCGCCTCCCTGCTCGCTTCCCTCACGATCACGCCGGTGCTCGGATCGCTGCTGTTCGGCCCAGGTTCGCGACCCCCCAGAAGCTCATCAGTCGAAACCGCAATCGGCCGGCACGGCCAAACCTGGGTGGCCGGAGCGCTGCAGTCGCCGCGCGCCGTCTGGATCGGTGCCGGTATCGTGGCCGCGTTCGCGATCGCGATCCTGCCGATGCTGCGCCCGACCCTGCTACCAGCCTTCAAGGAGCGCGACATCCTGATCGAGGGCACGGGCGCGCCGGGCAGCTCGATCACCGCGACGCGGCGGCTGATGGGCAAGATGGTCGAGGAGCTGCGCGCAATCGGCGGCGTCAAGAGCGTAGGCGCTCAAATCGGCCGCGCGGTGACAGGCGACACGGTCGTCGGCAGCGATGGCGCGCAGATCTGGTTGAACATCACGGCCGAGGCCGACTATGAAGCGACGCGAGCCGCCATCGCCGAAGCAGTCGCGGGCTATCCGGGCTTCACCAGCAGGACCGAGACGTATCTAGGCGATGTCGGCAAGGCGCTGTTGCCGAGCACTGCCGAGCCGATCCTCGTTCGCATCTTTGGCCAAGACCTCGACATCCTGTCAGCCAAAGCCGAGGAGGTAGCCCAGGTGATCGGACGGACCCCCGGTGTGGTCGCCCCTCGCGTCGTGCATCCAATCGAGGAGCCGCACGTCTCGGTGAAGGTCGACCTCGAGAAGGCGGCGAGGGCCGGGTTGAAGCCGGGCGATGTTCGGCGGGTGGCCGCGACCGTATTCGCAGGCATCGAGGTCGGCAATCTGTTCGAAAATCAGAAAGTATTCGACGTGGTCGTCTGGGGCACGCCGGAAGCGCGCAACAGCCTCGACAGCGTGAAGAGCCTGCTGATCGATACGCCCAGTGGCGGCCACGTGCGCCTCGCCGATGTTGCCGACATCCACATTGCGTCGGCCCCGACGGTGATCCAACGCGAAGGGGTTTCGCGCTACATCGATGTGCGTGCGGCGGCGAGCGGCCGCGATCTGGGTCAGGTTCTCGCCGAGGTGAGGAGCCGCATCCAGCAGATCGAGTTCCCGCTCGAGTACCATCCCGAGGTGGTCGAGCAGCCAGGCACCGGGCGGGGAGTGGTGCTGCGTCTGCTGATCGCTTCCCTCGTTGGCGCGCTCGCCGTGCTGCTGGTGCTGCAGGCCGCATTCGGCAGCTGGCGGCTGGCGGTCGTCGGCATGACCGGCATCGCAGCTGGAATTCTTGGCGGGCTGCTCGGCGCATTTGCGAGCGGGGGCATCGTCAGCCTCGGATCGATCGCGGGGCTGCTGGGTGTCACGGCGCTGGCAGCACGCAACACCTTGATGATGATCGATGGCTGTCAGCGGCTCGACGTGACGGCCACGAGCGGTATGGAGCCTGCGCTCGTATTGCAAGCGACGGGTGAGCGGCTGATGCCGATGCTGACGGCAAGTGCCGTCGCAGGCGCCATCTTCCTGCCCTTCGCGGTGCTCGGTGGCGGCACCGGTCTCGAGGTGCTGCATCCGATGGCGCTCGTTGTGCTGGGAGGCATCTTCGCCTCACTGTTGTTCTCGCTCTTCGTGCTGCCCGTCATGAGCGCACGCCTGAGCATTGCTCGTCAGATTGAAGCGCTCGCCTAGCGGAGGATCTCGAATGCGACAATTCAGTCCCTGGTTGATCGGCGCCGTCGCGGTGGCGGGAATCGAAGCGCTAGTGCTCGGTAACACGCTGCTCGCGCCCAAGTCTGGTGACGGTCAGATGGCGGCGCACGACGGCGCGCAAGGCGAGCATGCCGTCAAGGTCGAGCCGATCGAGGGTTCCCCCCTGAAGCGTCTGACGCTGACGAAGCGTGCGGTCGAGCGGCTCGACCTGAGGACGATGCCGCTCGGCCAGGAGGAGGTCGTGCGGATGCGGGTGTTCAGCGGCGAGGTGGAGCTGATGCCCCATCCGGCGAAGCTGCCCCTGCTCGCGACGAACACGACCAGCGGCACCGTGACCGACGCGGAGCCGTTGCGCGTCCGCGTCAACCTCGGCACCGAATCCCTCGCCGTTGCCGCCAGCAAGCCGGCGCTCGTCAGCAAGCTCGACGACGATGACGACGATGACGAAGACGACATCTCGGCCGATCCGTTGGAGGCCGACGACGTCGACGATGCCGCTGATGCCGGCGAAGACAAGTCCGCCAGGGTCGTGCGCTACTTCCTCTTGAAAAGCGGCAGTGGCCTCGTGACTGGCGAGCGCGTCAGCGTCAAACTGCCGACGACCGCGAGCGGGCAGATCAGGATGGTCGTGCCCTATTCGGCCATCATCTACGACACCAAAGCACAGGCCTGGGTTTACACCAGCCCGGCCGCGCTGACCTTCGTGCGCCAACCCGTCGAGATCGACTTCATCGAGGGCAACAAAGTCGTGCTCGTCTCGGGGCCAACGCTGGCAACGCCGATCGTCACGATCGGTGTCGCCGAGCTCTGGGGTGCCGAGTCGGGCATGGGTCACTAGTCTGTTCGCAACTCTGACAGACGCGTTGCATTTCCGTTCGAGGGAACTTTCCCATGTTTCGCTGGATCATCGGCTCGAGCCTAGTCTACCGCTATCTTGTGCTCGCGGCAGCCGTGCTCCTGGTGGTGTTGGGTGTCGACCGGTTGCGCCAGATGCCGGTCGACGTGTTCCCTGAGTTCGCACCACCCCTCGTCGAAATCCAGACCGAAGGTCAGGGGATGTCCTCGGTCGAGGTCGAGGAGTTCATCACCATCCCGATGGAGGAAGCGCTCAGGGGCACCCCCAACCTCGCGACCATTCGCTCTAAATCGGTCGTCGGCCTTTCCGCGATCCAGATGCTGTTCGAGCGCGGCTCCGACGTGCTGCTCGCGCGCCAGCGGGTGATGGAGCGCCTGCAGCTGATCGCGCCGCGCTTGTCGGCCGCGGCGGGCGCGCCGGTGATGCTGCCGCCCTTGTCGGCGACGAGCCGCGTCATGAAGATCGGGCTCACCTCGAGCACCCTGTCACAGCTCGACCTCTCGATGACCGCCTATTGGAAAATTCGCTTTCGGCTGCTCGGCGTACCCGGCGTCGCCAACGTCGCCATGTGGGGCGAGCAGATCAAGGCTCTCGTCGTTCAGGTCGATCCCGACAAGCTGAAAACGCACGATGTGGGCATCGAGGATGTGCGCGAGGCGGTGTCCGAAACGCTCGACTTCGGCCTCGTGCCCTATTCCAACTCGTCGAAGACGCAGTCTGTGGGTTATTTCGAGACGCCCAACCAGCGATTCTACGTGCAGCCAGAGCTGCCGATCGTGACGCCCGAAGCGATGGCCCAGGTGCCGATCAAGAACCGGCACGGCCGTGATCTTCGGCTCGGCGATCTGGGCAAGGTCGTCTGGGATACGCCGCAAATGATCGGGGACGCGGTCATCAACGATGGCCCCGGCATGATGCTGATCATCGAGAAATTCCCCTGGGCCAACACGCTCGACGTGACGCGTGGTGTCGAGGCGGCGCTCGATGACCTGCGACCCGGGCTCAACGGCATCACCGTCGATCACGAGATCTTCCGGCCCGCGACTTTCATCGAGCTCTCGATCGAGAACCTGACGATCGCTCTCTTGCTCGGCGCACTCCTCGTCATCCTCGTCATCGGCGCATTCCTGTTCGAATGGCGCGCGGCCCTCATCAGTGTCGCCGCCATTCCGCTCTCGCTGGTCGCGGCCGGGCTGATCCTCTACTTGAACCAGGTGACGCTCAACACCATGGTGCTGGCGGGCTTCGTGGTCGCGCTCGGCTCGGTCGTCGATGACGCGATCATCGACGTCGAGAACATCATGCGCCGGCTGCGGCTCGACCGGCAACAGGGCGGGAACAGGTCGCTCGCCGCCATCATCCTCGAAGCCTCCCTCGAGATCCGCTCCAGCATCGTCTATGCGACGCTCATCATCGTGCTGGCGGTGATGCCGGTGTTCTTCATGGGCGGGCTGTCGGGGGCCTTCTTCGAGCCGCTCGCCGTCTCCTACGGGCTTGCACTGCTCGCCTCGATGATCGTCGCGCTCACGGTGACGCCCGCGCTAGCGCTGCTGCTCCTGCGCAATGCTCCCCTCGATCGCCCCGAGCCCCTGCTCGCGCGCTGGCTGAAGGTTCACTATGACCGGCTGTTGCGCCGCTTGCTGCACCAGCCGCGCGCCTTGCTCGCGGGCGCCGGCGTCGTCGTGCTGGCGGGCCTCGTGACTTGGCCCTTGCTCGGGCAATCGTTGCTGCCCTCGTTCAAGGAGCGGGACCTGCTGATGCACTGGCTAACCAAGCCCGGCACCTCGCACCCGGAAATGTTCCGCATCACGGTCGCGGCCAGCAAGGAGCTGCGGGCAATTCCCGGCGTGCGCAATTTCGGCGCCCATATCGGGCGTGCGTTGCAGGCCGACGAGGTGGTCGGCATCGACTTCACCGAGAACTGGATCTCGATTGATCCAAAGGCCGACTACGATAAGACCTTGG
Organism: Hyphomicrobiaceae bacterium; assembly: GCA_031403055.1. Classification (GTDB taxonomy): domain Bacteria; phylum Pseudomonadota; class Alphaproteobacteria; order Rhizobiales; family Hyphomicrobiaceae; genus JANNSW01. Next base: position 18,747 of record JANNSW010000242.1, read on the forward strand.
CAGCGGTACAGGAGGCGGTCGACGGCTATCCGGGCCTCTATCGCGACGTCCAGACCTATCTGAAGGAGCGTATCCGCGAGGTGCTGACCGGCGCGGGCGAAGCTGTCGTCATCCGCATCTTCGGGCCCGACCTGGCCAAGCTGCGCGAGTCCGCCGAGAACGTCAAGAAAGCGCTCGATGGCACCCAAGGCCTCGTCAATCTGCACGTCGAGCTGGTGAAGGACGTCTCCCAGATCGAGGTGACCGTCGATCTCGCCAAGGCCCAGAGCTCCGGCATCAAGCCGGGCGACGTGCGCCGCGCCGCGGCCCTCGTGTTCGCAGGCGTCGAAGTCTCCGACATTCACAAGAACGGCAAGGTCCACGACGTGATGGTGTGGTCGATTCCCTCGGCCCGCAACAGCATCGAGAGCATCCGCGATCTTTTGCTCGATGCGCCCGACGGCTCCCGCGTCCGGCTCGGTGACATCGCCGACGTCGTGATCGCGGCGACGCCCAACGTGGTCAAGCGCGAAGGCGCAACGCGCCGCATCGATGTCCAGGCCAATGTCCAGGGCCGCGATCTGGGCTCGGTCGCGGGCGAGGTGGAAGCGCGGTTGAAAACGGTCGCTTTCGAGCCTGGCTACTATGCCGAGCTGCTGGGCGAGTACGCCGAGCGCAAGAAGGCGCAACAGGGCCTTCTGCTCGCCTCGATCGCGGCGGCACTCGGCATCTTCTTCCTGCTGCAGGCCTGCTTCGGCAGCTGGCGACTGGCGTCGATGGCCTTCCTGTCGCTGCCAGCCGCCCTCGTCGGCGGCATTCTCGCGGCCTATCTCGGCGATGGCGTGATCTCGCTCGGCTCGCTGGTAGGCTTCCTTACGGTGCTCGGCATTGCGGCGCGCAACGGCATTCTGATGATCAACCACTTCCAGCATCTGGAGCGCGAGGAGGGCATGGCATTCGGCCCCGAGCTCGTGCTCAGGGGCGCGCGCGAGCGGCTGTCGCCGATCCTGATGACAACGCTCGCAACCGGTCTTGCGCTGGTCCCGCTGGTGGCGGCGGGCCACATTCCGGGCCACGAGGTCGAGCACCCGATGGCCGTCGTCATCCTCGGCGGCCTCGTCACCTCGACGCTGCTGAACCTGCTGGTGGTGCCGGCGCTCTATTTGAGGTTCGCCAAGGCAGAGAGCCGGCAACCCGCAATCGCCCTGCAGCGGGCGTGAGCGATAAGGCAGGCGCGCGGTATTGGCTTCAGGCCATACCCGTTGCCGCATTGGCGGCGGGGCACGGGGTCGGAACGATTTCCTTCAAATCACCCGGTTTGTGCCCTGGTTGCGTCACTCCCTATCAAGATACTGCAGGACGAGGACGCTCGAATCACTTTAGACTCGGGCTCATCGGACCGCAGAGGGCGTTGTGAGTTATGCGGGATGCTATCGAAAAGGTATCTCCCATGCCATTGCTCGAAGCCTATGTGCTGATTGGAGCTGTTTGGCTCGCATGCAGCGCCGCCTTCTTCGTTCTTGCAGCCATCGCCGCCGATCGCAAGGTCGTGCCCTCGGTTGAGCCAGCGATCGTGCCGCGCCCGCTGCTCCATCCCGAAGCCGCAATGACAAACGCTGCCGCCGCTCTCCCCGGTATGGCGGCCGCTCTGAAAGTTGCCCGGAACGACGAGGCCGAGCAGCCCCTGGCAAATGCGGCCTGATTTTCCAGACCTGTGACAATCCTACGCCACTGGCACCAAGAGAGCCCGGCTGTTTGCGGCGACCGGGCACTCGTTCTCGACTGCGGCTGGCCGAATCAGATATCGGCGATTGCAGAAGGATTCGCGAGTGCAATGTGGGGAGACTTTGGTGGACCGTGCCGACTTCGGCGGGCGATGGCGCGCCAATCGTTGCCTGGCCGCGTTTCACATTGTTTTCGCCGCCGCCTGCCTGGCCGGAGGGCCCTTGCAGGCTGCCGATTTCGGGGCTGAGTGCTGTGCCGACCTCGAGCAGCGGGTCGCCGAGCTCGAGCAGACTGTCGCGCGAGCCGGCAACCGCAAAATCGAGGTCACGCTATCGGGCGCCGTGAGCACGGCGATCCTGGGCTGGGACGACGGGGCAGGGCTCGACGGCGCCATCGTCACCAATGACGGCGAGGGCACCAAGCTCGAATTCACCGGTGAGCACGACGGCATCGGCGACGGCGGGAGCTGGTCGGCGGGCGTCAAAATCGAGATCGGGCTGATCCGCGCGGGGTCCGGCGCCATCGACCAGACCGACTTCGCCGGCCCCGATGAGATCGAGATCGCCGAAGGCCACGTCTGGGTGCGCCACCAGCAATTGGGGCAAGTCTCGCTCGGCCAGGTCGGCGGGGGCGACGCTTCGGAGAACGCGACCGAAGCCGATCTCTCCGGCACCGCGCTCGCCTCCTATGCGGGCATCGAGGACCTGGGTGGCGGATTCTTCCTGCGCAACGCCTCCGCCGGCGGCCTCACGCCGGTCACCTGGGGCGACCTGATCGATCACATGCCGGGCATCGACGGCAACGTGGTGCGCTACGACACGCCGCGCCTCGGCGGCTTCCTGCTCACCGCCGAATGGGGCGAGGACGACGTGTGGGAGGTCGCGCTCGGCTATACCAACGTCATGGAGGATGCGGAAGCGGGCGAGGACGAAAGCCCGGAGCAGGACCCACCCGCGGCAGGCAATCCGTTCGATATCTCAGGCGTAATCTCCTACCATGAGGTGCTCGAGGATGACGACGACCTGCAGCACGGGACGATTTCCGGCTCGCTCTCGGTCGTGCACAAGCAGAGCGGCTTCAACCTCACCTATGCGGGTGGTTGGCGGCGGTTCGTCGAGCTCGCCGAATTCACCGACGGCAGCTTGGACAAACGCGATCCGGCCTCGTTCCACTATCTGAAAGCGGGCTGGCTCGCCGGGCTCGGGCTCGGCGGCGATACCGCCTTCTATGGCGAGTGGGGGCGGTTCGCGGATCTGCTCGGCGGGGATGCCGACGAGGAGGCGGTCGCCGCGCTCGGCGGCATCGCGCTCGACGGCGTCTGCTCTGGCGCGGGTGCGGCTTGCCTCGTCTCGGACAGCCGGGCGACGATCTGGGGCCTGGGCGTGGTCCAGCACATCGACGCCGCCGATACCCAGCTCTATCTCGGCTATCGCAATCACCGGGCGGAGATTGGGCTCGCTGATGCGAAGGGCGCAGGCCTCGGCGCCGCCCCGACCGAGGACTTCGATACCATCATTGCCGGAGCATTAATCAATTTTTAACTTATCGAAAGCGAATAAATACAATCAGATTGCATAGACAATCGACGATTCGAGTACGAATATTGACGGCTTTTCTTGTTTTGGCCCGCGAATCGAACTACTCCTGTGGATATCAGTGTCGCAAGACTTGCGTTGCGCAAGGTGGGGCGACGCGCGCGAGGGGGCTCGGATGGGCAAGCGGAACGATTCGGCGGTGTGCAAGGCGCGACCGGTGGTCCATTCGATCGACTTCCGTCGGCATCGCCGCAGCCTCGCGCTCACGACCGCGCTGACGACGACGCTGGCGGCGTTGCTGCTGACGGCGCCGCCGCCGGCCCGTGCCGGCCAGGCGCTCGGCATCGTCGCCTCGCCCGTCGCCGTATCGGAATCGTCCAACGTCGACTGCGTGTTCTCGGGCGACTGCATCCTCATCTCGACCGTCAACGACGGCAGCTCGATCGATCTTGCCGCGAGCGGGTTCCTGATCGCGGGCGACGACGGCATCGCCACCACCACCAGCGGCAGCGATGCCGCCATCCGGATCGAGAACGATGGCCGGATCGAGGCCGGCGTCATCGGTATTCACGCCAGCACGAGCGGGTCGGACAGCGGCATCACCATCGTCAACTCGGGCGACATCGCCGCCGACAACGGCATCCTCAACTCGGGATTTCCATTCAGCGATATCGACAACGGCATCGACGCGCGCACCACCGGCCCCGACAGCGGCGTCCGGATCGTCAACAGCGGCGACATCGCGTCGGGCTATGACGGCATCTATGTGCTCAACACCGGCGGCGGCAGCCCGGTCAGGCTGACCAACACGGGCACGATCACGACAGGCGACCGGTCGGATGCGACCAGCGACGGCGGGGAGGCGATCGACTTGCGCACCTACACCGCGGTCGCGCCGGCGCCGATCCCAGCGGAGGTCCCGGTGCCCGACGCGCTGAAGGTCGGGCCCGGCTTCAGCCCGGTCACGCTCATCAACCACGGCGTAATCATCTCCGACGACGACGGCATCGAGGTCTGCACCGCCGGGCTCGCCGGCACCAACTGCCGCGGCGGCGGCGGCAACAGCCCGGTGCTCGTCGTCAACACCGCCACCATCATCGCCAACTACGTCTCGCTCGACTCCGTCACCTACGGTCCCGACAGCCCGATCGTCTACTTCAACAGCGGGCTGCTGATCTCCAACGAGGAGAGCATCGACGCGGAAACCTCGGGCGACGGCAGCGCGATCGAGATCACCAACAGCGGCGACGTGTTCTCCGGCATCGACGGCGTATCGGCCGCGACGGGGGCCTATGCGGCCGGCGACAACAGCCCGATCACCGTTTTCAACACGGGCGACATCATCGCCGGCGAGGTCGGCATCTACACCAAGACGGCACAGAATTTTTCCGGCGACAACAGCGCGATTGCGATCGAGAACCACGGCAACATCCAAGCCGGCCTCAACGGCATCTATGCGGTCACGAACGGCATCGATAGCGACATAACTATAGTGAACTCCGGAGACATTAGCTCGAAGAAGCGCAGCGCGATCTACGCTTGGGCCGTAAGTAAAGACAGCTCCGTCACCATTGTGACAAACGGCGCTCTGCATGGGAGTGGTGCCGGGATTTTCGCATCTGGTGCGCTTGGTGCGGTCATCGTCAACTACGGCAGCATCTCAGCTCAATCGGATATCGCGGTCGCAGTTGGTGGTGCCTCTTCAAAGCTTGTCAATCATGGCGTGATTGACGGAAGTGTATACCTGAGTAGCGGCAACGATATCTTCATCAATAAGAGAGGCGGCCTCTTTCGCTCCGGGAGTTTGAACGAGTTCGACGAAGGCAACGACGTGCTCAAAAATCAGGGCACGGTGTTGGCGACTGGCCCGTCCGATGGGCACGCGGCAACGCACTTCTTCAACCTCGAGGTGTTCGAGAACGAAGGCCTTGTCAGTCTGCAGGATCGCGGCGCCGGCGACCGCCTCGTGCTGCCGGGCCTTTTCGTCGGTGGCCCGGGCAGCACACTCGCGCTCGATGCCGCGCTCGGCGATTCCGGATCGGCGGCGGATCGGATTCGTATCCGCGGGGACGTGTCGGGCCGGACGGCAATCGACGTGGCGAACACCGGCACGACAGGCGGTGCGCCGACGGACGCCGGCATCGTCCTCGTCGCTGTCGATGGCGATGTGGAGGCACGCAACTTCACCCTCGCGAATGGCCCAATCGACGGCGGGTTCTTCAACTATGATCTGTTTTTTCGTCCGACAGGCAGCGGCGTCTTCGAGCTCCACAGCTCGATCGGTGCGGGCGCCTTCTTGCTGCCGCAGCTGCTGACGGCGGGGCAGGACATCTGGCACGAGGGGGCCCAGAGCTGGTCCGACCGGATCGCCGATCTGCGC
>JANNSW010000243.1:0-4472 GCA_031403055.1 Hyphomicrobiaceae bacterium
TTGCCGTCTCCAAGCCGGCCGCCTCAGGCCTTACGAGCGCACCGGCAGGCGCACCGTGGCCGTGGCGAGCACGGCGATGCCCTCCTCGCGGCCGGTGAAACCCAGCCGCTCCGTGGTCGTTGCTTTCACCGCCGCGCGGCCGGGCTCGATGCCGGCGATGGCGGCGAGGCGCGCGCGCATGTCCTCCCGATGCGGTCCGATCCGCGGCCGCTCGCACAGGATCGTCACGTCGATGTTGGCGATCTCGCCCCCCAGCCGACGGACACGGGCTGCCGCGTCGGCGAGGAACCGATCCGACGAAGCGCCGCGCCAGGCCGGGTCGGAGGGCGGGAAGTGGGCGCCGATGTCGCCATCGCCGATCGCGCCCAGGAGCGCGTCGGTTGCCGCGTGCAGCGCCGCGTCGGCGTCGGAATGGCCTTCGAGGCCCCTGTCGTGGGGAATGCGCAATCCGCACAACATCACGTGATCGCCTTCCTTGAAGCGATGGACGTCGAAGCCCTGGCCGGTGCGGATATCCCCATGAGTCAGCAGCCAGCCCGCCAATTGTCGCTCCTCGGCCATCGAGAGATCCTCTGCCGTCGTTATCTTCAAGTTGCGCGCGTTGCCCGGGACCAGCACCACATCGAGGCCGCCCCACTCGGCGATGGAGGCGTCGTCGGTGAAGCCGTCCCGCGCGGCGGCCGCTTCGTGGGCGGCAAGAATGGCGTCGAACCGGAAGCCTTGCGGGGTCTGGGCGCCGTGCAGGTTTTCACGCGAGACCGTCGCCTCGATCCACCCGGCCACGCCGGCTCGCTTGAGGGTGTCGGCAATGGCGAGTGCGGGGATCGCGCCAGCATGATGATCGAGCGCGGCGATCACCGCCGAGATGGTCGCTGCGTCGACGAACGGGCGCGCGGCGTCGTGGATCAGCACCTGCTTCGGGGCGAGGCTCCGCAGCGCCCTCAGGCCGGCGAGGACGGATGCCTGCCGGGTCGCGCCGCCGATCGCCGGCTCCCGCAGTCGATCCCCAAAGGGTGCCACCGTTGTCCGATAGATGTCGCCGTCATCGGCATGGATGACGACCTGGATCGGACCGATGTCCGCGCGGTCTGCAAAGGCTGAGATGCAGCGGGCGAGCACGGTTCTGCCAGCGAGCACACGATATTGCTTGGCCGCTCCCTCCCCGGCGCGGCTGCCGCGGCCGGCGGCGACGATCAGAGCGGCGGTCTGGCGGGGCTCGACGGGAATTGCCGGCATGGTCGACCTTCGTTCGGCAGGGATTGCTCCGGCGTCGTTAGGCGCGCTCGGGTTGTGGTTCAACAGCTTTCGCGAACGCCGCGGGTTGCCTAATTTACGAGCAGTTGCTATCAGCGCCTAAGAAATGAGCAACGGACCTCGCCACCACCCCATGCTGGTTGCAGCCCCAGCGACTGCGATCACGATCGGCCCGGTCACGGTCGAGGGCCGAGCCGTGCTCGCACCCATGTCGGGCGTCAGCGACTTGCCGTTCCGCCGGCTCGCCTGGCGCTACGGGGCCGGCATGGTCGTCTCCGAGATGATCGCGAGCGAAGCCCTCGTCAACGAGCGCGCCGACATGGCCCGCAAGGCACGCCGGCCCGACCACCGGCCCTTCGTGATCCAGCTTGCCGGGCGCGAGGAGAGGTGGATGGCGGAAGGCGCGAAAGTCGCCGAAGGCCTCGGCGCCGATGTGGTCGATATTAACATGGGCTGCCCGGCCAAGGTCGTGACCGGAGCGCTGTCGGGCTCGGCGCTGATGCGCGACCTCGACCACGCACTCCGGCTGATCGAGGCGACCGTCGCTGCCGTGAAAATCCCGGTCACGCTGAAAATGCGGCTCGGCTGGGACGAGCGCTCGATCAACGCGCCCGACCTCGCCGTTCGTGCCGAGGCGGCCGGCATCAGGATGCTCACCGTTCATGGCCGCACCCGCAGCCAGTTCTTCAAAGGACGCGCCGACTGGAGCCTCGTTGCCCGCGTCAAGCAGGCGGTCGCGATTCCGGTGCTCGTCAATGGCGATATCGGGACGATCGAGGAGGCGCAGGCGGCGATTGCTGCTTCGGGCGCCGACGGGGTGATGGTGGGGCGCGGCGCCTATGGTGCGCCCTGGCTTCCAGGCCGGATCGCGCGTTGGCTGGCGAGCGGGACCGACCCCGGCGCGCCCTTGCCCGCAGAGCGCCTCGCGCTCATCGCCGAACACTATGACGCCATCCTCGACCACTATGGCGCGCATCTGGGCGTGCTGAACGCGCGCAAGCACCTCGTCTGGTATCTGGAGTCGCTGCTGCCAGAAGGCAACGAGCGGCGGGATTGGCGCCGGCGACTGTGTGGGAGCGAGGATCCGGCCAAAGTGCGTGAGAGTATCGACGCACTCGGCGAGGTGGTGCTGGAGCGTGCCGGATGAAGCCCCGCAACGCTCTCCCGCGCGAGCTTGCCCCGCTCGCGAGCCCCCTCGCGATCCTGCAGGCCTTGCCGCAAGCCGTGCTCACGTTGCGCCGCGATCTTTCGATCGACTGGGTCAATGCGGCGGCGGAAGCGTTGCTGCAGCGCAGTGCGCTGTTGCTGGCGGGCAAGTCGCTCGGAGACCTGCTGGGTCCGGCCCATCCGCTGGTCGAGCTTGCCGAGGCGGCGTCCCGCTCCCAGGTTCCGACAAGCAAATACGAGGTCGAGCTGGTGCTGGCGCGCAGCTCGGATGTGCGACGGGTCGATGCCGTCGCGACCCCGCTCGAGGGCGAGGCGGCCCTCGTGTTGCTGACCCTCGTGGAGCGGTCGAGCGCCGATCTGCTGGAGCGCCAGCTCGCGCATCGCACGGCGGCACGATCGGTCGGCGGCATGGCGGCGGTGCTCGCCCACGAGATCAAGAACCCTTTGTCGGGCATCCGCGGCGCCGCGCAATTGCTGGAAGCGGGCGCCGACGAGGACGGCCTCGAGCTCACCCGGTTGATCTGCAGCGAGACCGACCGCATCGCCGGCCTGATCGACCGGATGGAGGTGTTCGGCAGCCGGCCCGCTTCCCGGCCCCAACCGGTCAACATTCATGCCGTGCTCGATCATGTCCGTCGGCTCGCCGCAAGCGGCTTTGCGAGCCATATCCGCTTCGTCGAGGACTACGACCCTTCGCTACCGCCGGTGCCCGGTGACCGCGACCGGCTGGTGCAGGCGGTGCTGAACCTCGTCAAGAATGCGGCCGATGCCATCGGCGAGCGCCGGCGCGACGGTGTCATTGCACTGCGAACGGCGTTCCGGCCTGGCTTGCGGCTCGCGGGTCGTGCCGGCGGCGGCTGGCTCGGGGTGCCGCTCCTCGTCACCATCGAGGACAATGGTCCAGGCGTGCCCGAACCGCTGCGGGCGCACCTGTTCGAGGCTTTCGTCACCTCGAAGCCGGGCGGTACCGGCCTCGGCCTCGCGCTCGTTGCCAAGATCGCCGAGGAGCATGGCGGGTTCGTCGATCTGGAGCAGCAGGGCGGGCGCACGCGTTTCCGTCTCGCCTTGCCGGTCATGAAGGAGACGGGCGCATGAGCCCACGCCACATTCTCGTTGCCGACGACGACGCCGCCATTCGCATCGTGCTCAATCAGGCGCTCGCGCGCGCCGGCTACATCCCGCGTGTCGCCAGCAATGCGGCGACGCTCTGGCGCTGGGTGCAGCAGGGCGAGGGCGACCTCGTCGTCACCGATGTGGTGATGCCCGACGAGAATGCCTTCGACCTCATTCCGCGCATCAAGCGCCTGCGCCCCGACCTGCCGATCATCGTCATGAGCGCGCAAAGCACGGTGCTGACGGCAATCACGGCGGCCGAGCGGGGAGCCTTCGACTACCTGGCGAAACCCTTCGATCTGAAGGTGCTGCTGGCGGTGATCGAGCGGGCCTTGGCCGAGCCGACGCAGGCGCGAAAAGTCGCTCCTGCGGCAGCCGAGGCCGAGGAGCGCCTCCCCCTGATCGGCCGCTCGCCCGCCATGCAGGAGATCTACCGGGTGATCGCGCGCCTCACTCAGACCGATCTGACGGTCATGATCACGGGCGAATCCGGGACCGGCAAGGAGCTGGTCGCGCGCGCGCTGCACGACTATTCACGGCGCAAGTCCGCGCCCTTCGTTGCCGTCAACATGGCGGCGATTCCGCGCGACCTGATCGAATCCGAGCTGTTCGGCCACGAGAAGGGGGCCTTCACCGGCGCGCAATCCCGCAGCCCCGGCCGCTTCGAGCAGGCCTCGGGCGGCACGCTCTTCCTCGATGAGATCGGCGACATGCCGATGGAGGCCCAGACCCGGCTGTTGCGGGTGCTGCAGCAGGGCGAGTTCACCATGGTCGGGGGGCGCGCCATGATCAGGACGGACGTACGCATCATCGCCGCGACCCATCGCAACCTGAAAGCGCTGATCGGCGAGGGGCTGTTCCGGGAGGATCTCTACTACCGGCTGAACGTGGTGCCGCTGCGGCTGCCTCCCTTGCGCGAGCGCACCGAGGATGTTCCC
>JANNSW010000244.1:0-4196 GCA_031403055.1 Hyphomicrobiaceae bacterium
TGCCCCAGCTCGAACACCTCGAGCTCTGGCTTGACGCCCCACTCCTTCGTCAGCGCTGCCATCTTGCGCAGGTAGGGCGGCGTCGAGACGTAGATCGTATTGCCGTCGCCGAAATTCATGGTGCCGCAATCGAGCGTGCAGATCTCGGGCAGCAGCGCTTTGACGTGAGCGAGCCGCTCGATCGGGCCGATCATATCGGTCGGCGAGCCGGGCATGGCCGGGTTCTCCTCGCCGGGCGTCCAGTCGCCGCCCATGCCCGATGTGAGGTTGATGATGATGTCGGTGCCGCTCGAGCGAACCATGTCGACCGTTTGCTTGAACAGCTCGACGTCGCGCGAGCCCTTGCCGGTCTCGGGGTCGCGGACATGGATGTGGGCAATCGCCGCGCCGGCCTTGGCTGCCTCGATGGCGGCATCCGCGATCTGGCGGGGTGTGACGGGGACGCCCTTGTGCTTGCCGACAGTGTCGCCGGCGCCGGTCACTGCGCAGGTGACGACGACCTCGTGGTTCATGTGCGCTCCTCCCAAGTGCGGGAAGCTTCGATGAGCCCCCTCGTTGTCCAGCGATAGTGACGAGCGGAGCAAGGCCGCATCGCAAATTTTCCGCCACCGGATTTCAGTTTTCCGACAACGCGGCTATGATCACCTCGCTGTTCTTGCTCGAGGCGAGCCATGCATGCCAATCGCACACACGAGGCCCAGATTCCCATCGAGGTCGCCTTCGTCGTAATCCCGCGCTTCAACATGATGGCGCTCACGACTGCAATCGAGCCCTTGCGCATCGCCAACTACCTCTCGCAGCATCCGCTCTACGCCTGGCGCTTCCTCTCCGAGGCGGGCGGTCGCGTGAAGGCGAGCAACGACCTCGACGTCGCAACCGCCGCTCTCGGGACATGCCAGGACGGGATCGATCTGGCGATCGCCTGCGGGAGCTGGGGCGCGGAGCACTACGAAGCGCCAGGCCTTTTCCGCTGGCTCCGGCTGATGCGGCGCAACGGCACGCGGATCGCCTCGATGGATCTCGGGGTCTATCTGCTCGCACGCGCCGGGCTCTTGTCTGGCCATGTGGTGACGACGCACTGGTCGTGCCTTGCGGGCTTTGCCGAGCGCTTCCCCGACATCGACATGCGCGAGCAGCTCTATACGGTCGACGATGGGCTGATGACGGTCGGCGGCGGCACGGCCGGCATCGACCTCATGCTGCATCTGGTCGCGGAGCAGCACGGGCGCCAGCTTGCCGCCGAGGTTGCCGACCAGATGCTGCACCATCCGATCCGCGATGCAGCCATGCCGCAGCGCCGGACGCTCGGCGGCCTCAAGACGGAGACCCATCCCCATATCCGGGAAGCTGTCGCGTTGATGGAAACCCATCTCGCCGAGCCGCTGGCAATGCCCGACCTCGCCGCCGCGATCGGCGTCTCGCACCGCCAGCTCGAGCGCCTGTTTCATCAGCACATGGGCTGCTCGGCGATCCGGTTCAATCTGTTGCTGCGACTGCAGAGTGCGCGAGTGTTGCTGACCAGCACGTCGCTTTCCATCCGCGAGGTATCGGCGGCATCCGGCTTCAACAGCCTTTCCTATTTCTCGCAGGCGTTCATCAGCGCCTTCGGCAAGCGCCCGCGGGAGTACCGCCAAGCTTGGCCACTCGACGAGTTACAGCCGACTTGGCCCGGAACGGTGTTCGACTACCTGGAGAAGTCGCGTGAACGCGACAAGAGCCTCCCCGACCCGGCGGGCCCGTCGGGGAAAGGCAGCGGAGAGGCTCGAGTGGCACGGCCGGCGCATCGTCGGTCTCGCGAGCGGCCGGTTTGATCGGGGCAGCGGCGCCATTATGGGATTGGCGATTTTACTGGTTCGATCGGCTCAGCTCTCGAGCTGATGCGGCCGGCAGCGGCGGCTCGAAATCTCGGTGGGTCGGCGTTGCACGGCTTCGTCACAAGGCGAGCCCGCGCGGAAGCCGCTTCTCGGGGTCGTGGAACGGCAGGCTGACGATCTTTCCCTTTGCCTTTGCCGTGGCATCCGCGCCCATTGTGACCGCTGCGCCGAGCCAATCGCCCGGCACATCGAAGCGCGCGTAGCCGATACCGCAATCGAGTTGCGGCGACCAGGCGCCGGTCGTCACGCGCCCGACACGGCGCTCGCCCTGCCACAGGCCCATGCCGGCGACGGGCACTTCCGTCGGGGAGGCGAGGCCGAGCAGCATGGGTCGCGGGTCGGCCTTTGCGAGTGCCGCGCGGCCGACGAAATCGCCGGCGTCGATGTCGACGAACTTGCCCAGACCCGCTTGCCAGGGTGTGAGCGAGGGGTCGAGGTCGGTGCCGTTGTCGAGAATGCCGGCCTCGATGCGCCGGATGCCCATGGATTCCAGGCTGCCGGCGACGAGGCCATGGGGTTTGCCCGCCTCCAGCAAGTGGTTCCAGAGGCCAGGACCATCGGGGCTCGCTTCCAGCGTGTAGAGCTCGAAGCCCATCTCCCCGGTCCAGCCGGTGCGCGAGACCAGCAGGCGCTGGCCCGCGATCGTGCACGGCCGGATATGGAAATAGGGCAGTGCCCGCGCGTCCGTCGCATTCCAAACGGCTGCCAACACATCGAACGAGCGTGGCCCTTGCACCTGGACCACAAATGATCCCGGATCCGTGATCCCGACCTCGAGGCCGATCGCGAGAGCGTGCAGCCAGGGCAGGAACTCGCCGTTGGCCGGCACGTACCAGACCCGCTCCTCTTCGAGCCGGAACAGCACCCCGTCCATCAGGATGCCGCCATCGTCGCGGCAGGCGATAGCGTAGCGGCCCCGCCCAGCGACGAGGTTGGTGACGCGCCGGCAGAACACCCGGGCGAGAAGGTCGTTGACCTGCGGCCCTGCAATCTCGATCGGGCGCTCCGGCACATCGTAGAGCACGGCATCACGCCGGAGCGCATGGTACTTGGCGACGGGATCATCGGCCCACCCCAATGCATAGAAGCGCCCGCTGTAGAGGCCCCAGACCGTGTCGGGCTTGCTGTAGCAGGGCGCAAAGGGCGAGAACTGATAGCGCTTCGTGGAGAGGCGGATCACGGAATGGGAGGCGGCATAGCCGCGCGGAGGATTGGCGGTGCTGCTGCTCATGCCTTCGCTCCAGCCTTGACGGCGGCTGTTGCCTTCAGGATGGCGACGATCGCGCGGTCACGCTCGCCAGCCATCTCCTCGAAATGCCTTCCGGCCGCGATCACGTTGCAGCCATCGACCATGCGGTCGCGGAGCTCCTTCGTCAGCTCCGGAGCTTCGAGCCGGGTCCAGGGGAGCTTCAGGGCGGGACCGAACTGGTCGAGGTTGGTCGCCATGCCGCCTTCGCCACAGGCGACGTGGAAGGCCATGCACTGGCCCATGAAGGCAAGCCGCGGACCTGGACCGTTGATGAGGGCGAGATCGATCTGGGCGGGCGTTGCCTCGCCGTTGGCGACCATGTGGAGGGCCTCGCGCCAGAGCGCTTCCTGCAGGCGTGTCGCGATGAAGCCGGGGATCTCTTTTGGCAGCACTAGCGGGACCTTGCCGGCAAGGCGGTAGAATTTCTCGGCCCATGCGACAGCGTCCGGCGCGCTTCGTTTGCCACCGACGATCTCGACGAGCGGAAGGAGATAGGGTGGATTGAACGGATGGCCGACGACGGTGCGCTCCGGGGTTCCGCAGCGAGCCTGAATCTCGGTCATGGTGAGACCGGAGGTGCTCGACGAGATGACGACGCCTGCTGGTACCGTTCGCCCGAGCCGCTCGTAGAGCGCCTGCTTCAATTCGAGGCGTTCCGGTGCGCTCTCCTGCACGAAGTCGGCGTCCGCGACGGCTGCGTCGATGTCGGTGGTGACGGTCAGGCGATCGAGGGAGGCGCCCTTCACAAGGCCCAGCTCGACGAGGCTCTTCCAGCCGGTCTCGATGAAGCTGCGATAGACGGGCTCCTCGCTTCGGTCGTGGATATAGCCCGTCACGTCATAGCCGCGGGCGAGAAAATGCGCCGCCCAGCCGCCCCCGATCGGGCCGCCGCCGATACTCGTCACTCGCCTGACCACGTCGGGAGATTTCCGCATGACCGTTTCCCCTACCGTCCCTTGAACACCGGTTTGCGCTTCTCAGCAAAGGCACGCACGCCTTCGATGGCGTCCTGCGACTTCAGCATCGAATTGTAGACGGGAAGATTGCCGGTGCGCATCTTGTTGAAGGCCGCT
>JANNSW010000245.1:0-7404 GCA_031403055.1 Hyphomicrobiaceae bacterium
CAAGATACTGGAAGCCGTGCTCGCGGGACAGCTGCGCTCCGAGTTGAAGGGCACGACCTCTTTGGCGTTCGTCCACGCCGTCGAAGAGATGACTGTCGTGAACTAAGAACCCAGGAGAACGATTGCGCTTCATTCCCAGGACAGAAAGCATCATGTCGAAGCAGAATATCTGCATGTTGTTAATACCCTTGCTTCGTTGGGACTCAATCTTGACCTCGAAGACGGGACCGTTGTTGGACTCCGCGATCGTCAGGCTACCTGCCTTCTCGTATAGAGCTTGGGACAAGCCCTCGAAAGTTAGGATTGCCTCGCGAATGATCTCCGTCCGCTCGTGGATGTCGTTCTTGAGTGCCTGGGCGATCTGGGCACGGCGGACTTTGAGATCGGTCTTGGTCGTTTCTAGAAGTTCTGCTGCTTCGAGACGCAAACTCAGGGTCTGCACTTCGGCTTGCAGTCGTCCGGCCTCTTCGTTCAGGCGATTGTAGCTTTCGAGTGCTCCGCCTGCGTTGAGGATTTCCATGATCTCAGAGCGACGTTTGTCATATTTTAACTTGCCGACTTCACGAGCAACGATGCGTGCCCCTGCTGACTGTATCTCAGACGACAGATGGGACCTGCGGTTAGCGAGGACCGCACGGTGGAAAGCTTCCACATCGGCATACCGCTTGGTGACAACGCCCGGTAGGACCACACCGGCTTCTTCATAGAGGGCCGTCAGGTCCTGCGTCGCCGGGTCGGTTTCTGATTCCAGAGCACGACGAAGCTCATCGACGAGTTGACGGTCGATGACGTTCTCGTCACTTAGCGTGTTGAGCATCCGGGTCAGGTCGGTTGCCTCACGCTCCAGCGCCTCGTACTGAGGAACGACCTTGAAGGTCGTGATTTCGTCTTTGAGACGGGCCGCCTTGGCCTCGGCGACAGCAAGCTTGGTCCGCAGGTCGGCGGCCTTCTCGAAGAGGCGACCCAACTCTCCACCCTTGGCTGCCTTGCGAAGCTCGCTGGCCATTTTATCCTGGCCGCGAAGTTCTTGCAGTCTCTGCGAGATGGTCCAGTCGAGCCCCAGGAGATAGCTGATGGCAACCTGCTGGTCCCAGGGCTGCTGCATCTCGGCGTTCCTTGTCGTGTCGAGGAAGCCACCTGCGGATTGACGCCGGGCGAAGTAGGAGAACAGCGAGCGGAACGAAGGTTCGAACCGTGCTCTATCCTCAATCTCACGGTGAGCGGGAAGTCCGAACCAGAGATGTCCGAGAACTGTTTTCCAGTCCTCGTTTTCAAACTCAAGCAGTCCCGATTTGTCGTCGAGGATCGGTTGGATGGGCCAGGAGGACGGGTCACCGTCGATCTGGATGAGAGACGCCTTCTTGCCACGACGGCCCGCAGTCACCCGAGCCCCCCCAACATCAACGTCGAGGTTGAAGAAGGACTCTTCCAACTTGGGTGATCGGAAGATACTCCCTTTGTCGGCGTTGGCACCGAGGGCGAAGTGGATCAACTCGACGAGGCTAGTCTTCCCGGCCCCGTTGCGGCTTTGCCGGTCCGTCGCACCCACGCTCTTGTCGGCCAATAAGATGTTCAATCCGGGCCGGAGATCAAGGCTCTTGAAGCTGGCGAGGTCGCTTGAGACACCATGGATCATACCAAGGTCGTCCTCTGCAAAACGCCTCGGTCGAGATTCACCGCTCCCATTATAAACAGGAGGTCGAGTGCCAGGACGAACCATTCGTAGCTCATCGGCGAGGCCTGTGCATAGGCGGCACGCGCCGCGCGCACTTCGTCCCACAACCGGGATACCGTCATAGGCTGCCTGAGATGGCGCAGAATCTCCCCACCGACGCCGATGAGGGCCCGGTCGCCACGGATGTGCTTGGTGGGAAGAATCAATTGGTTCCACTCGGTGGCAGGTCCTCAAAGATATCGCATCGATCGAAAAAATAGCACATGACCGCAAGTGCTGCAGCCTGCCTGGAGGGCTCGCCCTGGTAACCGATGAACCGCTGAAGATGACCGAAGATCGCATCCGGCTCCAGGTCCAGGGCTTTAAGCGAGCGGTACTGGTTCCGAACCGCCTCGGCAATCTCCTCGGCGTCATTCGGCCGAACCATCTTTTCGAGGTAATCCTGCACGCGGGCCTCCTTACGACGGCCGTGCCGCAATAGATCGGCAGCTTCAACCGACAGTTTGTTGTGTTCGACCTTGTGTTCGGAGGGAGGGGTCAGTTTCGCGTTCGGGTCCGGCTTGCGGCGCTGAATGGCGTCGATGACGGGCTGAAGCTGCTCGAAACCCACATTGTCGAACGCCGGCATACTGGGGGCAAAGCCGAACAAGTCCTCAAGTTGATGAACCTCAAGGTCCATGACCATGTTGTGAAGCTCGGTCTCGGCCCACGGTGCGATGACGATCTTTAGATGCTTGCGACCAAGATCAGTGAGACACTTGGTGACGCCGGGAGACAGTCCGTTTCGGTCATTGTGGACGAACGTCCAAGATTTCAGAATGCCCGGCCAGTGATCGACCGCACCGTTGAAGTCGGTCGTGATCTTGGAGATGGCCTTGCCGTCCTCGGATCGGTCAGGGGCATAGCACTGGAACAACATGCCCAAGCTGCGTCGGAGACCGTCGCATTTGTGGTCGCCCTGGCGGCCGTAGGGTTTGACCTCCTCAAAATCTGGACCGAAGGCATGGCCCGCGATCTTCACGAACCACTCCTGAAAAGCGGTGCCGCGCTTATCGAGGTAAGCGGTCTTGAATGACCAGCGATAGGCCAACCGCTGCAACTGGTCCGGCTTCACGGCTTCCCCATATTTCAGCCACGCACTGGCCGAATCTACCAATGTGCGAACGGGCACATACCATGGCACCGCTGCTGCGTCCGCTCCCATTTTTTGGGGTCAAACAATCCCATCGCGTTCATCAGTGAAATGAACATGCTGCACCTGCTCATGGCAGCTTCGGGCCAGCCTCGTCAATGCCACCCGCTGCGTTCGCCCGCAAGGCTCCGTGAGCGGACCACGGGAGGGAGGTCTGCTGCCCCGCCGCACGACCTCCCTGCTCACGGCCCGCAACCACACGTCTTGGCCCGAGCCGAGCGGATCGCGTCGAGGCTGCCATAGATGGCGGTGCCGACCGACAGGTCGTGCGCGGCCTCGATCTGCGAGAAGGCGCGCTTGGATTCCGCCAGAACGGCGTCCGGCATGCGGCCCGCCGCGCCGGACTTGATGAGCGAGTAGATCCGTTGCCCCGTCCACGACATCCGCCTCGCCGGCCGCAACACGCAGGGCGTGACCATCTTCAAGGCCGCCGCCGACGAGAAGGTCGTCTCGGTCGAGCATATCCCGGAAGAAGCGGGGAATGGCGAGGAGGGTGAGGAGGAGGCTGGCGGCGGCGAATCTTGATGCCCACCGGCCTCAATCCGTTTCCCCGGACGGCCATCGTGCCGGAGGCACGCGCCTCCGGCACGTTGGCCGAACCGGGGCCCAGATCCGCGCACCACTACCTCCCCCTCACGGCGCGCAACTACATGTCTTGTCGCGAGCCGAGCGGATGGCGTCGAGGCTGCCGTAGATGGCGTTGCCGACGAGCCCATAGTGATCGTTGCCGACGGCCAGGTAGTGCGCCGCCTCGATCAGCGACAGGGCGAGCCTGGCCTCTGCCTGGATCGCATCCGACATGCCGATCGCCGCGTCGGATTTGACGAGCGCTGAAATCCGCCCGAGCGCATCCAGCGTGGTCGAAGCGCCGGCTACGGTCTCAGCATCAGTCGCGGAGAAGAGCCCTCGTGCCACCTCGACCGCGAGCGCCAGATGGTGCCGGCCCGCCGGCGCCGGAATGGTCCCGGTGGCGACACCTGTTGCCGCATTCGCGTCGCCGACGAAAGCGAAGGACGGCGCCTCCTCGGCTTTGACCGCGCCCGCCGCTGTCGCCGCTGGCAAGGCTCCGCTCGCCAGCGCCGTCACCCGCGCGACCCGGCTGGCGGCAGCCACCTCGGCTGCGGCGGAAGCTGACGCAACGGTGTCGACGGCCTCTTTCAGGTAGCCGGAATTGCCGATGAAGAAGTCCGCCATGATATCGACGCCCGAGCACAGCGCGGGATTGGAGCCCTGCTCGAGGTAGGAGCGGATATCCGTCATGATACGGTTGCTGATCCAGCTGTAGCGGCCGCGCCGGGAAAGGTCGTTGGCCGCCCCGCGGCTCGACACGAACTCGGCCGCGATCTGCATCAGCTTGCGCTCGCCGGTCGTGGCAACTCCGGGCACGAGGCTCGCCGCCGCCTCGCCCTTCTTGCTCTTTTTGGTCCCGGCAACCGAGCCCCTGGGATTGAACACCCACGCGCCCGGTAGCGCGTCGTCGGGTGTGCCGGCCCGCTTCAGACCGCTGGCAAACAGATCGGCCCGCTCAGCCAGGATGCCTGCGAGTGCGCCATGAAACCGGCTCGAGCAGTCGGTGAACAGATAGGTGAAATCGACCGGGGCAGAGACGGCGCTCGTCTCCTCCCCGCTGGTCGCGAGCACGATCTCGAGCTTGCCTTGCCCGGATGCTTCCCCCGCTTTCGGCTTCAACTCGACCAGCAGCGACAGCCCCGCCGACTTGCCGAAGCTGATGGTGGCGACATGATTGGCGCCGACCGTCTCGGACTTGACCGCCTTGCCGACGGCGATCACGGCGGGCTCGCCGCCTTGGCTGGTGATGCGGATTTCGGCCGACTGGATCTTGGAGCCCTTTGGCTTGCGCACCGTGACCTCGGCAAACGCGCTGCCGCCGGCCAGCAGGGCACGCCCGTCCGACAGCGAGCGCACAACAGCGCGCAGCCTGCCCGCCTCCAGCACTGTCGAGCCCGGATGCTCCGCGAGCAGATCAGCAACCTTGGCGTCCTGCTCGGCCTCGACCGTTTTGGTTGTCCGCTCGATCGTCTGGCTTGCGCGCCGCTTCCGTTTCTTGCGCGCGGCCTCGGCATCGTCCCCGATCCCGGAAAAGCTGACGGCCAGCACCAACAGCAGCAGCGTCGTGAAGGCCCGCCGCAACGGTGTTGCCGCGGCCTGCCCACGGTTATGGCTTCTCGTCGATCCGCTCATGTCGATGAAGTCCCTGGCGAAGTTCGTATGGTGCTCGCCGCCGCCTGGCGCCACCCCGGCATCAGGCCACAGTTTGCCAATCTATCACAAGCACTTGGATGCTCGTGTCCGTACCGACCAATTCAGGTTAAGAGCGTTACACGGCTCGGTGCGCCGATCAAAGATGGCAAAATCCGCAAGTAGTACCTTGCCAGGCGAGCTGAAGCCTTGGCGCAACACCTGGGCGACGGGGAGCGGTCCGATCGTGGATCAATGCCGCCGGACCCTTGCGGAACCGGCGGCACCCCTCTCGTCGCGAAAGCACCCGCAAGGGGCACGATCGCGGCCGTCTGCGATGCGAGCGAAAGCCAACCGCCGCGGCAGCCGGACATTTCGAGCGCACCCGAGGGCGTGGCGACTTTCGCCGAAGCGATCGACCGGGGCAAGCGGGAAGTCCCCCATAACCGCAAGGTCGTCAACGAGCGACGCCGGATGAGTTGACGCAGCTCCCGCCTGCCGTCAGCCAGCGCTGCCCGACCCACTCGCTGCGGGTTTAGGTGTGACGCCGCCTGCAGGCGCAGTGCCGGCGCGGAAGGCGTCGAGCCGCTTGCCGAGGTCGGCCTCGTGGCTCTCCCACCAGAGCGAATCGAACCTCAGCGCATTGGCGAAATTGGCGCGCTCGGTCGGCAGGAAGGGCGCCATCTCGACACCGACGATCGGGTGCTTGCCGACCAGGAGCAGCGCCGACTGCCGCGCCGGGCCATAGGGCAGCAGCCGGGCGAACGCCGCCATCCGATCCGGCCGGCTCACCTCGGCAACGAACTTGCGTGCAAGCTCGGGCGCTCTTGCGCTCGCCGCGACCGTCCACACGTCGAGCGCGTAGATCTGCCCGTCCCAGATCGTACGATAGGCGCGTCCGCCCGTCATCGACTCCAGAAACGCCCGGCCATTGAAGGCGATGCCCATTTGAGCTTTGCCGGCGCGCATCAGCTCGAAAGGCTCCTCCGGCCGGCTCCACCAGACGATGCTGTCACGGATGGGAGTGAGCTTCCTGATGGCTCGCTCGATGCCCTCGGGCGTCGCCAGCGCGCCGTAGACACCGGCGGACGCCACGCCGTCGGCCAGCAGCGCCAGCTCGAGCAGATAGCGCGGGCCCTGCGGAAACGCACGCTTGCCCGGAAAGCGCTTGACGTCGAACAGGTCGGCGAGGCGTTGCGGCTTCTTACCGGCAAGTCCGGCGTCGTCGACGATTGCAACCGCCGACCAGGCCATGCTGGCGACAGCGCAGGTGCCGAGCATGCCGGGCAGGAAATCGACCGTCGCGGCAGCCGCGCCCGCTGGATCGAGCATCGCCGGATCAGTACGCGCAATCACGCCCGCGCTGCAGGCTTTGTCGGCAATGTCGCCAGGCAGCAGAGCCACATCCCAGCCGAGACCGCCAGCAGCGAGCGGCGCTATCGTCGCCCCATGCAATATGATTTCGCTGCCGATGCCAAGCGACTGCGCCGCCGGGTCCAGCATGGTGGGACGCTGTGCCTCCAGATACGCACCGCCATACGTCGCGATGCGCAGGCTGGTGATCGGAGCCGTGGCGACGGCCGGAGTCGGCGCAGGTGGAGGGGCCGAGGCGGCAGCGGCCGGAGCAGGCGCTGTACTCGCAGGCGGAGCCGCGATGGCGGGCTGGTCCGTTCCCGAGGTCTGTGCTCCAACCGGACCGGACGCCAGTGCGAGTGCCAGGACGGCGGCAAGGGTGATCGTTCTCGGCATCGGTCGGACCTCGATCTCATGGCATCTCTGGGCGAGCCGGCCCCGGACGCACCTCGTGCGCCAAGCTCGATGTCCCCCTAAAGCAATCCCATGGCGCGCTCAAGGCGCGGCGGTAATCTCGCCGCTGGCTGCTCCGTGCTCGCCTCGTTCGGCTGGCTCGATGCGCGGTTGCTGCCAGGTACCGCCGAGCCTGATGGCCGCCGGCCCGGGGCTCCTTGCACCTGCCCTCGCCTTGCCGGCCGGCATCGGCCAGATCTGCAGGTCGATCGCGCTATCGGCGACCCCGACGATTCCCCGCCCGGCGAGCCGCTCGCCGCCCAGGATCAACTCGAAGTCCCGCGCGCGCACCTTGCCGCCACCAAACTGGAGCTCGGCAGTCAGGGCATCGAGCGTCAGCGGCCGGCCGGTCGCGGTCGCGCCATCGCTCAGGCTTTTCAGTGCCGTGTCGATCAATAGTGCGACCGCTCCCGCACCGCCGTCGCGCACCACGCCGCCTTCGATCAGCGCTATCCGGACAGCTCCGGTGAGTGTCGACACGATGTCGGCCGCCCACTTGCCGGTTCCCCCGACCTGTCCCCTGACATCGATC
>JANNSW010000246.1:0-3289 GCA_031403055.1 Hyphomicrobiaceae bacterium
TACGAGAAGGGCATCAAGATCAGCGACGCCGAGATGGCCACGCTCAACATCACCGGCGATGACTTCCATCCCGAATGGAACTACACCATTAAGGCAAGGTCATTGCTGAAATCGTAGCAGTTATTGTTCGGAGTGTCCTAAGTATGTGACGCGACGGTGGATGCGGAAGCGCTGAAGTCGTTCGAGCTGCGACTTACGGGTGCTTCTCGCGGACGCGTGAGGAGAGCCCTGAAGGCCGGGAGCTTCGCCGCGGCGCTCGACACGATCCGGACCGATCGTGCTGAGCTGCAACGCGTTCGTTGGCTCCGGGCGGGGCTCGAGTTGATCGGCGAGTGGCTCGAGGCCGGGAGCGACACCGTGATCGGGGTGGCGCTGAGCCGGACCCGCGCGACCGTTGAAGGAGGGGCCGGCGATGGTGAGGATGAGGTTGACGGCGATCCCGAGGCCGTTCTGACCGAGGCTGACGAAGAAGATGAGGACGAGGTCGATGCGGACGAGGCGTTGGCCGAAATCACCGCGCCCTCACCGATTTTCGTTTCGCAGATGGCCGATCTGCACCCCCCGCTCCGACGGTTGCCGATCATCGTCCTGGACGCGAATGTCGAGGTCGATCTGCTGAAAGCGATCCCCGGCTTCGACGGGCCCGGTCGGAAGATCGGGCATCACAAGTTGCAAGTCGGACCCGAGCATGCGCACGTAACACTTCTCCGGGCGCCATGGGCCAGAACGCGGAGGCTATCCGGATCGGCCAAGGACGCAGCTGCTGCGAAGCGTCGGCTGCGCAGCCACTCCGTCCTCGAGCAGCTCGGGCGGCAGTTCTTCGCGGCCGGCAAGGCCACGCCCGGCAAGTGTGGGCTGATCACAAACAAGGCGGGCGTCAACTATCTGGCGCGGCTCGGGCTGCTCGATGGCGTTCCCACGGGCAGCTTCATGGCTATGCGCGGCCTGAACGCGCTCGAGGGTGTTGAGGAGCTGCTGGTTGCCGGCACGATCATCCCGAAGATGAACAGCCTCGAAACCCTCACGCGCTCGCTTTTCTCTCGCGACCCTCTCGACCGCCTTCCAAAGGTTGGCGGCTACAGTCCCAGACTGCGCGGGCTTCGGATGCGCGACGGCTCTGCACAATCCATCGTGCAGGTCGAACATTCGTGCCTGTACACCAATATGGTTCTCGAGCAGATCGCCCGCAGTGAGCTCGAGCAGGCCGCTGGACGAGCCCGCGCGGCCCAGCGCACGATTCAAAATCCTGTCCGCATCATCATCGCCAGTCAGTGCATCCCGAACCTCACAATCGACACCGTCGCAAACTGTCCCGTCGAAGGGTTAGAGCTCGGCGCGCGAGAGGCTCTGCTTGCCGCCTACGGAATCGTCCCGCACCACACGGACGAGCTGATGCGGCTCGCGGCGGCGCTCTTCAACAGCAAGCGTGCGGCGCGGACGGCGCTGGGGACCTGGCCCCGTCCTGACGGCTGCATGATCGAGGTTGTGTCCGGGCGGCAGCGCACGCCACGGGAGTTTGAAATCGACGAGGCCCGAGGAAGTGTCGTATCACTCCTGGAGCGGATTGGAGTTGCCGATGCAAGACGGTGGCGCCGGCCGTCTGAAGACTGGCAGGCCTTCGGCCGGCGGAAAGGAGGGGTGACAGACCCCAGGCGCAAACCTGTCAAAAGTGACAGTATCCGCTCTATAGAACTTCTTACGCCGGATAGCGTCACTTATGACATGTGCGACGACGGGGTTTGTCACAGGGGTTCGTCACGCCCCCGAGCCGCTTCAACTGAGCCTTGGAAACAGTGTGGCCGGCCACAAAAGCCGGCCTCGGAACTCACCCCTGCGGCCCGACGGAAACGTGCCCAGCGCGAGCGTGCTCGTGCCGCCCGATTGGATCCCGTTCCATGGGCCGTTCCGTTGCCGTTCATCTCAACCTGCTCCGTCGCGCCTGTTCCACCCGCGTCTCTCGGCTACCTCGATGCCGCCGTTCCGAGATTGTGCGGCCAAATCCATCTGACGGAACAGCCCAAACTCCAGCAAGGACGGCCTCATTTGACGAAAACACACACGTCCCATCTGGGCAGGATGGAGCGCTTCATCCGGGGCCCCAGGAAGCACCCTTCGCCCTCGACGCGAATCCGCCGATAGAAGCGCCGAAAGTCCAAAGCGCATCACGCAAGCGGAAGCAGGCGCCGATCGCCGTGCCCTGCCAATATTACTGTTGCCTGATGCCCGATGCCCGAGTGCATCGCGAGCAGCGGTTGCGCACAGCGCGCGGGCACGATGGCTTCTCCTTTGGTTGCCGTTGGTTGCCGTCGCGTAAAATGCCAATCTTTGCATAACCAGGCCTCAACCGCCACCGATCCTCGATCGAATTTCACCAAATCCCACCGTGCGCTGTCCGACCTCGAAAGCCTCAAAATTCAGGCGCAACTTTAGCCCGACCCGCTCGCGCGCTCGCCGCCGGCTACGCAGACATCATGACTCGGCTCGCCATGTACGAGGCTGCATGCGGCCCGCTGCCCGGCAAGGATGAAGCACCCGTGGCGACGAGGACCGAGGGCAATGTCAATTATCTCGCGGGCGCAGCCCACCGTCCCACAGTTTCGGCTCCATTGCGAACTGACCCGACTCGCACACAGGCCTCACACGCGCGATCGATCCGAGGGCTGATCACAAACACGTGATCACACGCCGCCTTTCGCACCCGTCTCTTCCGGTGCTGAATCACAAGCGACTGGGGCTTGGGCGTGGAGTGACAGTCGGCCCTTGTGAAGGGTTCCGGATGTCGGCCCGTCGCAAGCGTATCCTCGCACACGGGGGCCGACGTACGGAAGCCTTCACACGTGCAGACATTGACCGTTAACCCACGAAGTGGTTGCAGTACGTCCGGTTCTAGGTGGGGTAGCTGAAAGTCGGGACGGCGAGACGATGGCAGCGGTGACCCGAACTGGCTCTGTGCCCATGCTCAAAACCCGTCTTGCAAAAGTGCCGGACATGCGAGGCTCGACATGGTTGTTCGGCGGCCGAGGCCGGCAACACGCCGCTGGCAAACTCGTGATAGGGTGTTGACGACAATCGCTGCTGTGCGCTTAGCGGAAGAGCTTGGTTGAGCCCATGCCCAGGTTATTCATCTCGACGAATGGACACTCAGGCCATAGCAGGGAGGATACACGATCGCCTAGAAAGTAACTGGCCGCGAGTCATGCGGCGATCGGCTTGATCTCCACGTCATAGCCGAGGCTCTGCAGCTTGGCGACGAGGCGTTTCATTTGGGTGGGCTTGGTCCGGCGCTCGA
>JANNSW010000247.1:0-21737 GCA_031403055.1 Hyphomicrobiaceae bacterium
CTCGAATGGACACGACTGTTCGCCTTCTCGAACCTGCGCTGGATCGCGCTGTCGAAGCTGCTCGGCGAGAACGTCATGTACACACGGCGGAGCTATCTGATCGTCGCACAGAAGGAGGCGACGGCGCGGCTGATCGAAGGAGCCGTGCCGCTGCATCGCGAGTTCGGGCTTCGCTCCGACCTGATCGATGCTGCCGCGCTGAAAACGATCGCACCCTGCATGGACGTGGGCTCAGTGCTCTGTGCGGTGCAGCTCCACGACGGCGGCGTGGCACCTCACCATGCGGCCATGAAGGGCCTGCTCGAAGCCGCGCGTCGCATGGGTGTCGTCGTCGAATACGGCAAGGCGGTGACGGCGATCGAGCGCGGCGACCGCAAGATCACGGCAGTGATCGCAGGCGCCGAGCGCATCCCCTGCGATCTCGCCGTCATCGCCGCAGGTGCGCAGAGCACTGCCGTCGCCAAGCTCGCCAGTCTGGAGCTGGCGGGTTTTCCTCAGCGGATCGAGGCGATTGCGCTCGAGCCGGTGCGCCCGATCCTGCGCCCGGCGATCGCACTGCCAGACCGCCTTTGCTACCTGCATCAGACGGCACGCGGCGAGATCGTCGGCGGCGTCGAGGTGGCGGAGCGCCCGCAATGCTCGCTGGCGACCGATTTGCCGGTGATGGCGGCGACCGCCAAGGTCTATGCCGAGATGTTCCCGGCCTTCGCACGGCTGCGGATCCTGCGCCATTGGGCGGGCATGCTGCATGCGACGCCCGACTGGGGGCCGCTGCTCGGGCCCCACCCCGATCTGGACGGCGTCTGGATCACGGCGGGCTGGTCCTATGGCATCGCCGGGGCGGCTGGCGCAACCGAGCTGATGGCTGACGCCATTGCCGCAGGCGAGGCTGGCGAGCTCATCAAGCCGTTCGCAGTCGACCGCTTCCGTCGCGGCGAGCCCGTCGCCGAAGGGGCGATCGTGCTCGCCCCGCCGGCCGCGGATCCGGCACACGCACATTGACCGATCGCTCGTCCGATGCTCTGCTTGCAGCATTGGAGGTGTCGAATGAATCGACGGAGACCGCACGATGAGTGAGGACATCGACAAGGCGCGCCAGGTCATCTCCGGCCTCGAATTCTTCGCCTCGGCCCGACCCGGTGAGATCGCCATTACCCGGCTCGGCGGGCTGACCAACCTCGTCTATCGCGTCGACTGCAATGGCGGATCCTATGTGCTGCGGATTCCGGGCAAGGGCACGGAGGAGTACATCAACCGCAAGGTCGAGGCGGTGGCAGCGCGCGCGGCCGCCCATGCCGAGGTCGCGCCGGAGGTGATCCATTTCGAAGCCACCAGTGGTGTCATGCTGACCGCATTCGTTGCCGGCGCGACGACGATGACGCCCGCCCTGTTCAAGTCGACGGCGGGTGGGCCGCTGCGGGCGGGCCTTGCCTTCCAGCGCCTGCACCAGAGCGGGGCGACGTTCGATTTCCGCTTCGAGCTGTTCAAGATGATCGACGAGTACCTGCGGGTGCTGTCGGGCAAGAGCGTGACCTTTCCTGACGGCTACCATGGCGTGTTGAAGGAGGCGGAGAGCATCCGCACGGCGCTGAACGCCCGGCCGCTGCCGCTCGCACCCTGCCATTGCGATCCCTTGTGCGAGAACTTCCTCGATACCGGCAGCCGCATGTGGATCGTCGACTGGGAGTATTCGGGCATGAACGATCCCATGTGGGATCTGGGCGATCTCTCGGTCGAGGCGGGCTTCGATCGGGGCCAGGAGGACGAGATGATCCTCGCCTACTTCAACGGCGAGCCGAGTGCCGCCGAGCGCGGCCGCATCGTCATCTACAAGGCCATGTGCGACCTGCTGTGGACGCTGTGGGGCCTCATCCAGCATGCCAACAACAATCCGGCCGACGATTTCTGGGCCTACTCGGTCAACCGCTTCACGCGTTGCCGCGCGCTGATGGCGGAGCCCTCCTTCGCGGGACACGTGGAAGCGGTCAGGCGCGGATGAGGGCGTCGGCTTGATCACGCGACGGCAATTCATGCTGGGCCTGGGTGCGCCCGCCGGAGCGGGCCTCCTGCTCGGCGGCTACGGTCTCGGTGTCGAGCCCATATGGCGGCTGCTGGTGACCGGCTACCGGCTGCAGCCCGTCGGCTGGCCAGCAGGCTTGAAGCTGCGGCTCGCCGTCGTCGCCGATGTGCATGCGGGCGAGCCCTACATGTCGGCTGAACGCATCGTGGGAATCGCTGGCGCTGCCAACGGCCTCGGCGCCGATGCCATCGTGCTGCTGGGCGACTATGTGGCTGGCCATCATTTCTGCACGAGAAAGCTCACCTCGCGGGAATGGGCGGAAGCGCTCGCCGAGTTGAAGGCGCCGCTCGGCGTGCATGCGGTGTTGGGCAATCACGATTGGTGGGACGATCACGAGGCGCAACGGCTGGGGCGCGGTCCCGTTGCCGCGAGGCTCGAGCTCGAGCGGGCCGGCATCAAGGTCTACGAGAACGATGTCGTGCGTTTGAGCAAGGGCGGTCAGGGCTTCTGGCTGGCGGGTCTTGCCGACCAACTCGCACTGCTGCCGGGTCACGGGTCTGGCCGCCAGGCTTGGCGCGGGCTCGACGACCTCGATGGCACCTTGCGCAAGGTCACGGGCGAGGAGCCGGTCATCCTGCTCGCCCACGAGCCCGACGTCTTTCCGGTGGTGCCGCGGCGGGTCGCGCTCACCCTCTCGGGCCACACCCATGGCGGCCAGGTGCGCCTCCTGGGCTACTCCCCGGTCGTGCCGTCGCGCTATGGCAACCGCTACGCCTATGGCCACATCGCCGAGGACGGCCGCCACCTGATCGTCTCGGGCGGCCTGGGCTGCAGCATCCTGCCCGTCCGGATCGGCGTGCCGCCCGAGATCGTGCTGATCGATATTGGGGGGTGATGAGGGGAGCCGCCGTTTCGCGGATTGGGCCAGCAGAGGTGGCGTGCATGTTGCGGCCAACGCCGCGGCTTTTGTGCAGGGTCACGTCACACCTGAGGCGGCCTATGCACATGAGGCTTGAGGCGTAAAGGCAAGGGCGGGCATTGGGCCAAGGCCGGTCGCGTCGACTGGTGATGCTCAGTCCTACAGTTGCTACAAATCAACACACCCTCCGCCCCCGGCAGATGAATGTGTTGGAGTGAGGCGTACAGCCTTACGCGGCCAATGTGGAATACCGGTGAAAACCCATTGCAAAATGGCAACTACCATGCGCCAAATCACTTTGGTGTAGGGGCTGATTCCGAGGTCAATCATCAATGGCAATTGCCAATGCCCTTAAGGGGTTGGGCCTCACGGAAGTGGACGCGGTTCTATTCGCCGAACGCAGAACTCAGTCAGAAGCCCGGCTGGACGAGCTCGCTCGGAGGCTCCGCAAATCACCTCCACTGAAGGCTTATCCAGGTTTAACTATCTATGCTGCCGGATCGTATGCCCGAGGGGAGGCCAGCATTCACTCAGATGTCGATCTGTTTTTTATCCACAACGATATCAGAGTTGCGGTTGAAGAGCCGCGACTAAGAGGGATTCGCGTGTTGTCGGCAGTAATCCGCGAAATGGAGGAAGGAATGGAGTTTCCTCCACCGTCAAATGATGGGCAGTTTTTGAATATAATTCCGCTCAAAAGCGTTCTGGAGCATCTAGGCGGAGCGGAAGACGACTATAGAAATCATTTTACAGCAAGAATGCTGTTAATTCTAGAAAGTCAACCGGTGTACGGTATTCCTGACTACACTGCTTCAATCGAAGCCCTTATCGACTCGTATTTCCGTGACTATGAAGATCACGCCGAAAATTTCCGCACAACGTTCTTAGTCAATGATATAATTAGATTCTGGAAAACTTTATGCCTAAACTATGAACATCGCCGGAACCAAAAGGAGGAAACGCGGAAAATCAAACAAAAGATTAAGAACTTCAAATTGAAATTTAGTCGATTGATGACATGTTTCGCCACGGTTGCTCTTCTTTCAAGTTACAATACAATCCAACGGGATGAACTGATTCGCATCTCAAGATTGAGACCGCTTGACCGAGTTCTTCTGCTGTATAAACGAGTGCCTGGAGTAAAGGAGCCGCTCCAAAAAGCTTTATCTTTGTACATTTGGTTTCTGCGCACGACTGCGTCTTCAACCGAGCAGTTAGAAAAGTATTTCTCGAAGAAAGAGAATAGGGCTGAGGCTTTTCGGCACGCGGACGATTTCGGCGCGTTAGTGTTCGATGTCGCGAGAGTGTCCGCCGATAGCACTGGGACCCTGAGGTATCTCGTGATATGAAACGTCACTTCTATGGTACGTACATAAAGGATACCCGATTGGCAGGGGGGCTTGATCTTATCAGATTTCTGATGGAGCCCAACGCTATTCGATTCAGCCATGTAACAATTCGTGGGCCATATCAGCGACGTATCGCTCAGTCTCGGCTTGATTTGGAGTTGAATTCACAGATCCAAGATTGGCGAGTTCGCCTGACTGAGCCCTGCTGTTTTTTTGATAATGCTCAGAATACGGTGTTCATTTCCGTGGATCTTGGCTCCCTCAGGCGACTCTGGCGTAAGCCAGACTACCCAACTGGCGTGGCTCATTTGACGTTGTACGACGGCAACAATCGTAAGTGGGCAAAAGAGTTGTATGGGTTGCTTTGTCAACACCGCTGGAACCTAACGGTTGATGTCACGCCTCTTCGTTACATTGATGACAAATTTCAAGTGGAAAACACGCTGTTAAACATGGTGCTATCTTTTACGCAGGCATATGCAACCTTTCTGGGAAACGCCGGTGTTGCACTGAAGTCCGTTCCTCAACTCAACCTTGAAGACCGACTGGCTCAAGTTCAGAATGTTCTTGTTAAGTTGCATCTACCGCTCCAAGAGCCTTTCCCTAGGCACAGAAGTTCGAAGATTATGCAATGTCAACCACGACGCCTTCCTGGTCTGTGAAAAAATGCGTTTTCTATTTACTTGCCTAGAATCTGTTCTGGTCTAAGCACTTGTCGTTCAACGTAGGAAAACGGGCTGCTGATCGGATCCGCCATTCACCGACTGCAACAAGTGAGTACTACGAGGGAAAGAGCGCGGTTTTGATTGCTGCAATTTTTGCAAATGGGCAACACGCCCGCCCCACCGGTCACCGCCCCGCCCTTCACCGCCCCAGCATCGCCACCCGCGCCTCGATCTCGCGCAGCAGCTTCTCGCGGATGGCGACCTTGAAATCGGAATAGTTGCGCGCTTTCACCACGAAGGCGTCGGGACCCGCGATCA
This sequence comes from Hyphomicrobiaceae bacterium, assembly GCA_031403055.1. Taxonomy (GTDB): domain Bacteria; phylum Pseudomonadota; class Alphaproteobacteria; order Rhizobiales; family Hyphomicrobiaceae; genus JANNSW01. Next base: position 5,272 of record JANNSW010000247.1, read on the forward strand.
GGTTGGCCTCGTAGTAGTCGTCGAGATTATGCACCTCGTTGGCGATGGCAAGGCCATTGACGGTGACGCCCAGGCTTACCGCCATGTTGCGCGCGGCCGGCAGCAGGATCGAGGAATCCTCCCGCATCGGCGTCTCGATGCCGTCGCCCGAGACGTCGACCACGCGTCGCGGCGACTCGATCTCGTTCCACTCCATCATCCGGATCGCGTAGGCAACCGCCGAGCCGATGCCGGTGCCGCCCTCGACGCGGCGGGGAAAGCGCTCGACCAGGCTGGCGAAGCGATCAGCTCCTTCCTTGCCGGACATGACATGCCAGCGGCTGTCGTCCTTGGGCGTGGAGGCATCCGCCCAGACTACCATGGCGACGGCGATGCGCCCGCGCGGGCCCGACGCAATCGCCTGCTGTACGGCCTCGTCGCGGAAAGCGGCCGCGAGCCCTGCAAGCTGCAGCGTGTACTCGCTCTCATCGACGCTGCCGGAGGCATCGACCGCGAGCACCAGCTCGAGATCGACCGTGACGGCCGGGCCGAAATTGTCCTCGGTGGCTGCCGGAGCTGCCAGGGCAAGGCCGGCAAGGAGGATGAGGGCTCTGATCGTGCGCACGCGGGGGAGTGTGCCGCGACGGCTCAGCCAGCGCAACCCGCCTCAGCGCAATAGTGCCGTCGCGTCCCGGCACGTGCGCAGCGGCGCGACGGCTGCGAGATCCTTCAGGCCGGAGCGGTGGCAACCGCTGTCGAAGGCGGCGCAGCCATCCTCGAGCACGACCACCTTGAAATCACGCTGCAAGGCGTCCTTCACGGTTGCAGCCACGCTCAGATGGGTTGCAACGCCCGCAATCAGCAAGGTGTCGACCTCGGCCTGGTTCAGCACCCATTCCAGGCGCGTCATATAGAAACCGGAATAGGCGATCTTCTCGACCAGGATGTCGGCGGGGGAGAGGTCGGCGGCGAGCGCGTGACCAGGGCATCCAGGCTCGAAATCGCCTTTCGTCAGGAATGGCCGGTGGCGCCGCACTTGGTCGGGGATGAATGGCATGCCGCCGCGGCCCGCGACGAAAGTGAACAGCGTTGCCACCACCCAGCCGCCGGTCGCGCGCACGCGCTCGATGACGGGCTTGAGGCGCGAGGGCAGTGCCGCGATCTCCTCGCTGCGCACGCCGGCCCGGCCATAGGCCCCCTCCGGCCGAATGATCTCGTTCTGTAGATCGACGAGCAGGAGGGCTGTGCGGCGGGGATCGATCGGGGTGCCTTCCATCGCGTTGAGCCTCGGCGGTTCGTCTGCATGCACTCTGGGGCCCGAGCCGCGGGCTGACAAGCCCGGCGTCGCCGAGCCAGCCATGCGCTCGTTGGCGGTCGGGTTTCGTCGGGCCGTTGCCTGGGCGATTGAAACCAATCCAGACCAATGCGGCGCCAATACCATGCCAATTCAAGCCAGCTCTCATACCAATCCTTGATTGGAGCGATCGCTTGGCATAGCATCCCCCGATGTCGGCCTGGGAGGCGCTTCATGCTGCAGAGAGTTTCGGCGATACCGAAGGTGGTCGAGGGTGCGCCGCGTGCGAGCCGGATCCTGCGGCCAGGTATTCGGGCGTTGCCTCAGGGCGTCGAGCGCCATGTGGTCGAGGGTGGGTCGCTGATCGTGATCGGCATCGAGCCGGGCGACGAGGTGACGTTGACGGATGTCGAAGGCCGCCAGCCAGTCGAGCTGCTTGCGGCGGACAGGAAAGGCCGCATCGATCCGGGTATTCTGGGCTGCAAGGGTAATTCCGACGGGCGGGGCATCAAGGCGGCGCTCGCCGCCGACGAGGAAAGCGCCCGCGTCGTCCGGCGCGGCCTCGAGCGGCGCAGAATCGATCTGGCCGAGGCCTCCGCCATTCGGCTCTTCTCCGCAACGAGCCCCGCCGGCAACAGCCAGAGCCTCAAGGTCGACCGGGCGGGCGTTCTCGTGGTCGCCGCTCCCGGCGGACCAATGAATGCCGAAAAGCAGGACACGGTCACCTCGATCGAGGTCCGCGTCAGGCGCGCAAAGCCGCGAAGGATGGACGGCGCGCGCGTGGCGCTGCCCGAGCCGCTCGCCGATCCGATCCACGATATCCGCATCAAGGCCGCGACCGCGAATGCCTATCTGGTGCGCGCGGGCGAATTCATCCAGGTGATCGACGTCGACGGCCGCCAGTGCACCGACTTCCAGTGCTTCGCTGCGCGGAAGCTCGACCAGGGCCGCGAGATCCCGCTCGACATGACGGCGACCCGGGCCATGACGGGTCTTGCCTACCCGACGCCAGGACTGCCGTCCAAGGGCTGGGACCAGGACCTCGATCCCTTGATCGAGATCGTGCGCGACACCTGCGGGCGTCACGACGCCTTCGGCCTCGCCTGCACGTCGCGCTACTACGACGACATGGGCTATCCGGGCCACGCCAACTGCACCGAGAACTTCAACCAAGTGCTCGCGCCCTACGGCGTGAAGCCGCGCGAAGGCTGGATGGCGCTCAACTATTTCTACAACACCGGCATCGACCACAACAACGTGCTGTTCCTGGACGAGCCGTGGTCGCGGCCCGGCGACTACGTGCTGATGAAGGCGCTGACCGACATCGTCTGCGTCTCCTCCTCCTGCCCCGACGACATCGATGCGGCGAATGGCTGGGACCCGACCGACATCCATGTCCGCACCTACTCCGACCAGCAATCCTTCTCCCGAGCGGTGGCCTTCCGCATGAAACCCGATGCCGAACCGAAGCTGACGAAAGAGACCGCGTTCCACGCCTGCTTCGCGCGGCACACGCGAGCTTTCAGCGAGTACCGAGGCTATTGGCTCGCCTCGCACTTCAACAATGGGGGCGTGGTCGACGAGTACTGGGCCGCGCGCGAGGCAGCGGTCATCACCGACCTGTCGCCGCTCAGGAAGTTCGAGGTCACGGGCCCCGACGCCGAAGTGCTGATGCAGTATGCCGTCACCCGCGACATCGGCAAGCTCGCGCAAGGCCAGGTCGTCTACACGGCGATGTGCTACGAGCACGGCGGCATGCTGGACGATGGCACCGTGTTCCGGCTCGGCCCCAACAACTTCCGCTGGATCGGTGGCGACGAGTATGGCGGCGAGCACCTGCGCCAGCTCGCCGGGAAGCTTGATCTCAAGTGCTGGGTGCGCTCCTCGACCGATCAGCTCTGCAACGTGCAGGTGCAGGGCCCCAAGTCGCGCGACATCCTGAAGGAGGTCATCTGGACGGCCCCCGCGCAGACGAGGCTCGAGGAGCTGGGCTGGTTCCGCTTCTGCGTGGGCCGCATCGGGCATTTCAAGGGCGCGCCGGTCGTCGTCTCGCGCACGGGCTATACCGGCGAGCTCGGTTTCGAGGTGTTCTGCCATCCCAAGGACGCCGTCGCCGTGTTCGACGCGATCTGGCTGGCCGGCCAGCCGCATGGGCTGAAGCCGCTCGGGCTGCAAGCGCTCGACACATTGCGGATCGAGGCGGGGCTCGTCTTCGCCAACTATGAGTTCAACGACGATACCGATCCGTTCGAGGCCGGCATCGGCTTCACCGTGCCGAGGTCGAAGGAAGCCGATTTCCTCGGCAAGGCCGCGCTCGAGCGGCGCCGCGAGCATCCGAAGCAGAAGCTTGTCGGCCTCGAGATCGATGCCAGGGATGCCGTCGGTCATGGCGACTGCGTGCATGTGGGACGCGCACGGGTCGGCGTGGTCACGAGCAGTTGCCGCTCGCCCAAGCTCGACCGGAACATCGCGCTCGCCCGCCTCGACGTCTCGGTCGCAGAGATCGGCACCGAGGTCGAGGTCGGCAAGCTCGATGGCCACCAGAAGCGCCTGCCTGCCCGTGTCGTCCGCTTCCCGCACTACGATCCCGACAAGACGCGGGTCAGGAGCTGACCGGCGCCTGTCCCAGTCCAGAGTTCACAACCGGAGTACGATCCATGATCAAGTATGCAACCATCGGCGCCCATGACATTAAAGCTGCAGGCGCTTTCTACGACAAGCTGCTCGCCGTCGTCGGCTACAAGCGATTGTCGGACGAGGACTGGGGCATGAGCTATGGTCCCAAGGCCGGCGAGACCCGCATCTACGTGATGAAGCCCGCGAATGGCCTGCCGGCGACGTTCGGCAACGGCATGATGCTCGCGCTCGAAGCTCCCTCGCGCAAGGCGGTCGACCAGTTCCACGCGACGGCGCTCGCGGGCGGCGGCATGGACGAGGGCAAGCCAGGCATCCGGGGCGGCGCGGATTCGAATTTCTATGCCTGCTATGTCCGCGACGCGGCCGGCAACAAGCTCTGCGCGGTCTACGACAAGCCGGTCTGACCCCTTGCCTCGTGCACATGCAATCTGGAGAGAGATCCGATGTTGAGATATCTGACGCTTGGCGCCCATGACCTCAAAGCCGCGCTCGCCTTCTACGACAAGCTGATGCCGGCGATCGGCTGCCAGCGGCTGGAGACGCCCGAGTACGGCGCCGGCTATGGTCCCGAAGGCGGCAAGGCGACACTCTGGATCATCCAGCCGAACAACAAGATGCCGCCGACCTATGGCAATGGCACCATGCTCGCGCTCGATGCCCCGAGCCGGAAGGCGGTCGACGCCTTTCATGCCGCCGCTCTGGCCGCGGGCGGCTATGACGAGGGCAAGCCCGGCATCCGTGGCGGCGCCGACTCCAACTTCTACGCCTGCTACGTGCGTGATCTGACCGGCAACAAGCTGTCGGCGGTCTACGACAAGCCAGTGTGACGCTGACCAATCGACTGATCAAGGGTGGGGCGACCGGCGATCGCCCCAGGACCGACTGGAGTGTGCCATGCGGCCCGACGAGATCCCCGATGCCGTCGTGGCCGCCCATCGGCTGATTGGCCCACTCGTGCTGGAGACGCCCTTGCGGCATTCCCCGCACTTTTCGCGGGTGACCGGCGCCGACGTCTACCTGAAGCTCGAGAGCCTGCAAGTGACGGGCTCGTTCAAGGCCCGTGGCGCGTCGTACAAGGTGGCGAGGCTCTCCCCCGAGGACCGTTCCAAGGGCGTTGTCACCGCATCCTCCGGCAACCACGGCGCGGGTAGTGCCTACGCGCTCGCCAGAACCGGCACGAAAGGCATCGTGTTCGTCCCCAACGTCACGCCTCGAGTGAAGATCGATGCCATCGAGGCCTATGGGGCCGAGGTGCGGTTCCATTCCGGCGACGGCGGGGAGGCGGAAATCTTTGCGCGAGCCTTTGCGGCCGAGCACCGCCTCACCTACATCTCGCCCTACAACGATCCCGACATCATCGCGGGCCAGGGGACTGCCGGCCTCGAGATCGATCGCCAGCTCGGCGACCGCCCGCTCGATATCCTGGCGGTTGCCGTCGGCGGCGGCGGCCTGATCTCGGGCGTCGCGGGCTATCTGAAGGCGAGGCGGCCAGCCTTGCGCGTGCTCGGCATTTCTCCAGTGAACGACCATGCCTTGGCGCTGTCGGTAAAGGCCGGCCGCATCGTCGAGCACACGGATGCCCAGCCGACGCTCTCCGACGGCACGGCGGGTGGCATCGAGCCCGGCTCGATCACACTGGCGCTCGCGACCGCTCTGGTCGATGACTGGGTGCTCGTCACCGAGGACGAGATCCGCGATGCCATGCGCGACTTCATCGCGCGCGAGAGCATGCTCTTGGAAGGTGCCGCTGGCGCCGCGATCGCGGGCGTGATCAAACGGGCCCAGGAGAGCCCCGCAAGCTATCGCGGCAAGACCGTCGCCATCCTCGTCTGCGGCGCGCGCATCGACCTGAAGAAGCTCGCGAGCGTGGTCGGGTGACCGGTGCCTGGCGCCGCTCTGTATTCAAACTATCGTCATGGCCGCTGAGGCGGCCATCCATGTGCGCTTGTGAAAACCACCGAATTTCGTTTGAGGCACAGTCCAGGGCGCGTTGCGGGTAAAGTCGGAATTGACCCCAGCAAACCATCGGAACGCACCTGGATGGCCGCCTTCGCGGCCAAGACGGATTTTTTGTGATTTCTCGAGAACCGAGGCGCCCTACCCCTCGAACTCCCCCGGCCGCAACCTTCTTGCCAGCTTGTCGAGCACGCCGTTGACGACGCGGGGCTCGTCGCCATCGAAGAAGGCGTTGGCGACGTCCACATATTGCGTGATGGCGACGCGCGCGGGGATGCCCGGCAGCGCCAGCAGCTCGAGCACGCCGGCGCGCAGGATTGCCCTGAGGATCGAGTCGACGCGTTTCAACCGCCAGCCTTCGGCCAATTGCTGGTCGATCATGGGATCGATCTCGCGTTGATGGGCGACCACGCCCTTCAACAGCTCACCGAAGAAATCGACGTCGGTCTCCTCGGGCATGCCGGTCTCGTCGGGGCTGCCTAACCGATGCGAGAGGAACTCGGCGATCACGACGTTGAGGTCGGTCGCGGCCAGGTCCATCTGGTAGAGCGCCTGCACGGCAGCCAGACGCGCAGCCGCGCGCGCCGCCGAGCGTGATGCCGGACGGCCAGGGATGTCGGCTCGTAGGGGCGCGGACATGGCCGCTAGTCTCCGGTGCGGAACTGATCCTGCAGCGCGATCAGCCGCAGACAGGCGCGCGCGGCTTCGCCGCCCTTGCCGTCGATGCCGCCTTCGGCTCGGGCGCGGGCCTGGGCGTCGTTGTCGACGGTCAGGATGGCGTTGCCGACCGGAAAGGCGTTCTCGACCGCGATCTGCATCAGCCAGTGATTGGCATTGTGGCAAACCACGTCGTAGTGGGAGGTCTCGCCACGGATGACGCAGCCGATGGCGATGGCGCCGTCGAAATCATCGTCCTCCTCGATCGCCAGTGCGAGCGCCTGGGGCACCTCGAGGGCGCCGGGCACTGCGACGCGCCGGTATTCGACGTCGGCGGCTTCCAGCACCGCGATCGCGCCCTTTGCCAGCATGTCGGCGATCTCGGGATAGAAGCGGGCCTCAATGATCAGCACGCGAGAGCCATCGACGCCTTTGATGGCGACGGCGGCCTCCTCGGTCGCGGTTTTGGTCGTCATTTGCCTAGCGCTCCTGGCGCTTTGTTCGGATCCGTTGCGGCAAGCCTTGCCACATAACGGGCGAGCAGGTCCACTTCGATATTGACGGGATCGCCCGGCCGGCGTTCACCCCAGGTGGTGACGGCCTGAGTGTGAGGGATGATGTTGACGCCGAAACGCGTTGGCCCGACCTCGTTGACGGTGAGCGAGGTGCCATCGAGCGCGACCGAGCCTTTGGCGGCAACGAAGCGGGCAAGCTCTGCTGCCACCTCGAATGTGAAGCGGAGGGAATTGCCGTCGGGAACCGTTGTCGTGATCCGGGCCAGACCGTCCACGTGGCCGGTGACGATGTGGCCGCCGAGCTCGGCGCCCAGCGTCAGCGAGCGCTCGAGGTTGATGCGCCGGCCCGCCGTCCAGCCTCCCAACGTGGTGCAGGCGAGCGTCTCGTTGGATACATCGACCGCGAACAGCGTTTCGCCGCCCTTGGCGGATCGGATGTCGGTTGCCGTCAGGCAGCAGCCGTCGCAGGCGATCGAAGCGCCGATCGCGATGCTCGAGGCGTCGTAGCGGCAGGCGATGGTGAACCGTCCGCCGTCGCGCTCCGCAACCCGGCCGACGTCGGTGATGATGCCAGTGAACATGGTGGCTCCTCAGTCAGTTGCGGCGTCAGGCTGACCGGAAGATGAATGCCCGATCCGAGCCGAGGTCGCGGGTTCCGGCAAGCGCGAAGTCTTGCCGGTCGAGAAAGCGGGCGAGATCGGCCCCGCCAGCCTGTGCAGCGCTCTCCTCCGTCTCGTTGCTGTCCTCGCCCTTGGCTCGATAGCAGACAACCTCGTCGACGATGCCCGCTCGCGCCATCGACCGCCAGACCTCCGGCCCGCCCTCGACCAGCAGGCGGGTGATGCCACGCGCGGCGAGCGCCTCGAGCATGCCGGGGATATCGATCCGCGATCCGAGCTGATCACACCTCAGCACCGTGCAGCTGAGCGCGATCAGCCGCGCTTCCACAGCGGGATCGGCCTGGCGTCCGGCGGCCAGCCAGAGCGGCGGCTTGCGCGCCGAGCGAACGAGCCGGCTCGTCACGGCGATGCGCAGGTGCGTGTCGAGCACGATGCGGATCGGCGAACGCTCCGCCAGGCCGGGCAGCCGGCAGGTCAGCTCCGGATCGTCGTCCTCGACCGTCTGGCGGCCGACCAGGATGGCATCGGCCTCCGCCCGCAGCCGATGGCCGTCGGCGCGGGCGGCTTGGCCAGTCACCCAGACCGGACGGCCCTGCCCGCCGCGCACAATCGTGCCGTCGGCGGAAATCGCCATTTTCAGCTGCACGAACGGGCGACCCCGGGTGACCCGCAGGATGTGGCCGAGCGTCAGCTGGCGCGCCTCGTCGGCGAGCACGCCCGCGGCCACCTCGATGCCGGCCGCGCGCAACCGGGCGAGCCCTCTGCCGGCGACGCGCGGATCGGGGTCGACGATGCTCACGACCACGCGCGCGATGCCGGCCGCGATGATCCCATCCACGCAAGGTGGCGTCTTGCCATGATGGCTGCAGGGCTCGAGCGTCACGTAGAGGGTGGCGCCGCGCGAGCGCGCGCCGGCCTGGCCGAGCGCCTCGGTCTCGGCGTGCGGGCGCCCTCCAGGCTGCGTCCCCCCGCGCGCGATCACGTTGCCGTCCGCGACGATGACAGCGCCGACCGAGGGGTTGGGTGCCGTCGTGCCGAGGCCACGCCGCGCCAGCTCGAGCGCCATCGCCATGTAGTCGGTGTCGGCGTCCGCCATGGTGTCAGCGACCGTCCTTGGCTTTCGCCGCCGAGCTGGTCTCGGCCTCTCCGAGCTCGCCCAGCACGGCGCGAAAGTCGCTCGCTTCGGCGAAATTGCGATAGACGGAGGCAAACCGCACATAGGCGATCCCATCGAGCGCCTTCAGGCCCTCCATCACCAGCTGCCCGATCTGCTCGGAGGCGATCTCGGCTTCCCCAGAGCTCTCCAATTGCCGCACGATCCCGCTCACCATGCGCTCGATCCGCTCGTCCTCGACGGGTCGCTTCCTCAGCGCCGTCTTGACCGAGCGCATCAGCTTCTCGCGATCGAATGGCACACGCTTGCCCGAACGCTTGGCAACCGTCAGCTCGCGCAGCTGCACGCGCTCGAAGGTGGTGAAGCGCCCGCCGCAATCGTCGCAATGGCGGCGGCGGCGGATGGCGGAATCGTCCTCGGCAGGACGGCTGTCCTTCACCTGGATCGACGTGGACGAGCAGAACGGACAGCGCATGGAGCTGTATCGGATCCCATTGGCGGCAGTTGCAGCCGGTCTCATAGCATACGTCGGGCGCCCGGGTCAGCGCCGCTCGATCCACATCTGGTGTTTCAACCCGGCCTTGGCGCGCCGATCCGCTTGGTCTAGCGTTGCGCCGTGAGGGGAAGGAGGGGAGCCATGCCAGCCGAGGATGCCTTGAAGATCCTGAAGTCGCTTGCCGAAGGGATCGATCCGGAGAGCGGCGAGCTGATCGCACGCACGAGCGTCGTGCAGCGCCCGGACGTGATCCGTGCGCTCTACGAGGCGACGGGCGCGCTGAGACGCGAGGTCTGGCGCGACAAGCGGCGGCGCCAATTGCCCGAGAACGCCGGCAAAGCCTGGGCACCCGACGAGGACGCACGCCTCCTCACCTATTTCGGCCGCGGCACGTCGCTCGAGGTGATGGCGGACCTGCACAAGCGGACGGCTGGCGCGATCCGCGAGCGGTTGGTCCGGCTCGGCCGGCTGCAGCCCGTCAACTGAGTGGAGAGCATGGCGACGATAGACATGCCGATAGCGCGAGGTTGACAGATGGGCTGGCTCGGCGACATCGATGAGTGGCCGGGCGAGCGGCTGCCGGTCGTCCGGGTCATGGTGATCGGCGCGGAGGGCTCGGTTCCGCGCGACGCCGGCACGGTCATGATCATCTCGGCGCAAACCTGCTCGGGCACGATCGGTGGCGGCGCCCTCGAGCACCAGGCGATCGGGCTTGCCCGGCGCATGATCCTCGAGGCCAGCCCGCAAGCGCGTTGGCTTCGCCAGACCGCGAGCCTGCCCCTCGGCCCCTCGCTGGGGCAGTGCTGCGGCGGCCATGTGCGATTGCTGCTCGAGCTCGTGAGAGCGGACGAACAGACGACGCTTGCCGATCGCGCCGGGCCTGCCCGGCTGCTGGCGCGCCCGCTCGCGAGCGGAGGACCGGTCATAGCGCTCGATGACCGCAAGGACTGCCGCGACCTGCCGCTCGGCGTTCAGCGCGTCGCGCGCGAGATGCTGTCGGGCACCCGGCCGGCCGTGCTGCAGGTGATGAAAGGGCGCGGGGCTGAGCCGGACTGGCTGCTCGAGCCGATCGAGCGGGACCGGCCCGTGCTGCATCTCTATGGCGCAGGCCATGTGGGGCGCGCGATCATGAGGGTCACCGACGGGCTGGTGCTGCGACGCGTCTGGATCGATACCGCACCAGAGCGCTTTCCCGATGATCTTCCCAGCCAGATCGAGACGATCGTCGCCGCCGATCCGGCAGCCCATGCCGGGATCGCTCCCGCTGACGGCTGCCACATCGTGCTCACCTACTCGCACGCGCTCGACCTCGCCATCTGCCATGCGTTGCTCGCCCGTGGCGACTTCGCCTTCCTCGGCCTGATCGGCTCGGCGACGAAGCGCGCGCGCTTCCTGAAGCGGCTCGGCGAGGCGGGGCACGGCGAAGCGGCGCTCGCCCGCCTCGTCTGCCCGATCGGGATCGAGGGCATCACCGACACGGAGCCGGCAGCGATCGCGATCGCGACGGCGGCGCAATTGCTGCGCGTGATCGAGCGTACCCGTGCGGCGGAGCCGGCAGGCGCATGCAAGGGGATGACGGCATGAACGGGCCAGCGCTGCTCGAGTTGACCGGACTGACGAAGGCCTTTCCCGGCGTGCTCGCCAACGATGCCGTCGCCTTCGCGGTCGGGCGCGGCGAGATCCATGCCTTGCTCGGCGAGAACGGCGCCGGCAAGTCGACGCTCGTCAAGATGATCTACGGCGTGATGCGGCCCGACGCCGGCAGCATGCGCCTCGAGGGCGCGGCCTACGCGCCGGCGCGACCCTCCGAGGCGCGGGACCGCGGCGTCGGCATGGTGTTCCAGCACTTCTCCCTGTTCGAGGCGCTGACCGTTGCCGAGAACATCGCGCTCGGGCTCCCGGCTGCGGACGCGCGCGGCGACCTTACCGCCCGCATCCTCGAGGTCGCGCGCAGCTATGGCCTCGCGCTCGAGCCGTCGCGCCTCGTCGGCACGCTCTCGGTCGGCGAGCGTCAACGCGTCGAGATCGTGCGGGCGCTGTTGCAGGACCCGCGCCTGCTGATCATGGACGAGCCGACCTCGGTGCTGACGCCGCAGGAGGCCAATGCCCTGTTCGTGGTGCTGCGCCGTCTCGCCAGCGAAGGCCGCTCGATCCTCTACATCTCCCATAAGCTCGACGAGATCCGTGGGCTCTGCAGCCGGGCGACGGTGCTGCGCGGCGGCCGGGTGGTCGCGAGCTGCGATCCTCGCGAGCAGACGGGCAAGAGCCTGGCCGAGATGATGATCGGGACGACCCTGGTGCCTCCGCGGCGCGAGGCGTTGGCGTTGGGACCGGTGCGGCTCGCGGTCGAGGCTCTCTCGGTTGCCAGCGAGCAGCAGTTCGGCGTCGATCTCGCCGACATCTCCTTTTCGGTGCGGGCCGGCGAGATCCTGGGCATCGCGGGCGTTGCCGGCAACGGCCAGATCGAGTTGATGGAAGCGCTCATCGGCGAGGTGCCTGCAGGCGATGGCGGGGCGATCCGGCTCGACGGGACGCCAGTCGGCAAGCTCGGGCCCGCTGGCCGGCGAAAGCGCGGCATGGGTTTCGTGCCTGAGGAGCGGCTTGGCCACGGCGCGGTTCCGGGCATGACGCTCTGGCAGAATGTGGTGCTGTCGGCGGGCGCCGGCCGGGAGCTGGTGCCCAGGTCATTCGTCGATGTGCCAGCGGCACGTGCGTTTGCCGGCGAGGTGATCGCCGCCTTCAACGTGAAGGCCGGCGGCGTCGGTGCGACCGCGCGCAGTCTCTCGGGCGGCAATCTGCAGAAGTTCATCGTCGGCCGCGAGATCCTGGGCTCGCCCAAGGTGCTGATTGCCTCGCAGCCGACCTGGGGCGTGGACGCGGGCGCGGGCGCGCTGATCCACAAGGTGCTGCTCTCGATTGCCAAGGCCGGCGCCGCGGTGCTCGTCATATCGCAGGACCTGGACGAGCTGTTCGCCATCTCGACCCGGATCGGGGTGATCGCGGGGGGGCGGCTCACGCCACCGCGTCCAGTCGAGGAGCTCACGGTCGAGGCGATCGGACGGGCGATGGGAGGAGCAGGGCATGGGTCGTCTGGTAGGTCGGACTGAGCGTTCGCGATGTCCGACATCGGCACTCGAGGTTCCTCATGTCGGACTTCGACCGCGGGAATGCGGCCTCAGTCCGACCTACGGTTGGGAGCACAATGCCAATGCCTAGGCTCGAGCTACGCAAGGAGCGTTCCCTGGTGATGCTCTATCTGACGCCATTTATCGCAATTGCGCTCACCTTGCTGGCAGGCGTCGCGCTGTTTGCCCTCCTCGGCAAGGATCCCGCGCGCGCCATGGCGATCATTTTCCTCGAGCCGCTGACGGACGCCAGCGGTATTTCCGAGCTGATCGTCAAGGCCTCGCCCCTGATCCTGATCGCGATCGGCCTATCGATCGGCTTCCAGGCAGGGGTCTGGAATATCGGCGCGGAGGGGCAGTTCACGTTTGGTGCGCTCTGCGGTGGTGTGGTCGCGCTTGCGCTCTATCCGGCTGGCGGGCCCTGGCTGCTGCCATTGATGAGCGTTGCGAGCATCCTGGGCGGCATGGCGTGGGCGGCGATCCCTGCACTGCTGCGCACGCGATTCAATGCCAATGAGATCCTCGTCTCGCTGATGCTCGTCTATGTGGCGGTGCTGTTGCTCTCGGCGATGGTGCATGGGCCGTTGCGCGATCCCGACGGCTTCAACTTCCCCGAGAGCCGGATCTTCCAGGAGGGCGCGGGCGTGCCGGTGCTGGTCGCGGGCAAGCGCGCGCATATCGGCTTTCTGGTTGCGCTGGCCGCGGTTGCCGCCGCCTGGTTGCTGCTCGGGCGCCACATCGTCGGCTTTCAAGTGAAGGTGCTGGGCGAGGCTCCACGCGCGGCCCGCTTTGCCGGCTACTCGGAGCACCGGCTGGTCTGGATCTGCTTCATGATCTCGGGCGGGCTCGCCGGTCTTGCCGGCTTGCTCGAGGCGGCGGGTCCTGTCGGTCAGCTCGTGCCCGCGCTGCCTGTCGGCTACGGCTTCACGGCGATCGTGGTCGCCTTTCTCGGCCGCCTCGACCCGATCGGCATCCTGCTCGCCGGGCTGCTGCTGGCGCTGACCTACATCGGCGGCGAGCGGGCACAGATCGCCATGAACTTGCCGAGCGCGACCACCGCCGTGTTCCAGGGCATGCTGCTGTTCTTTCTGCTGGCGACCGATGTGCTCGTCGCCAACCGCGTCCGCTGGTCGCGACGCCCAATCCCCGCCACGTCACCCGCGGCCCCTGCCACTCCGGCCGAATAGAAGGGCCCGCCATGGAGCTCATCGCCAACATCCTGATCGGCATCACGGTCGCGGCGACCCCGCTCGTGTTCGCGGCGATCGGCGAGGTGGTCACCGAGAAGGCGGGCGTGTTGAACCTCGGCGTCGAAGGGATGATGATCGTCGGCGCGATCGCGGGGTTTGCGGTGACGATAGAGACCGGGAGCCCGCTGTTGGGCATTGTCGCGGCGATGGCGGCGGGTGCCGCGCTCGCATTGTTGTTTGCGGGTTTGACGCAAGGGCTCAAGTCGAACCAGGTCGCGACGGGCCTCGCGCTCACCATGTTCGGGCTGGGCCTGGCGGCGCTGCTCGGTCAGCCCTATTCGGGCAAGTCGGTGGGCGCCTTTCCTCGCCTCCACATTCCCGGCCTCTCCGATCTGCCGCTCGTGGGGCCGCTGCTGTTTGGCGAGGATCTGCTCGTCTACGTCTCGATCGCGCTTGTTGCTGGCGTCGCCTATTTCCTCAAGCACACGCGAGCGGGGCTGGTGCTGCGCGCGATCGGGGAGAACCACGATGCGGCGCATGCGATCGGCTATTCGGTCTGGCTCACGCGCACGCTCGCGCTGATGTTCGGTGGCGCTTGCGCCGGCATCGGCGGCGCCTATCTGGCACTGGTTCAGGCTCCGCTGTGGGTGGAGAAGATGACGTCGGGGCGCGGCTGGATCGCGCTCGCCCTCGTCGTGTTCGCGACCTGGCGGCCCTGGCGTACGCTGGCGGGTGCCTACCTGTTCGGTGGCATCACGATCCTGCAATTGCACGCGCAGGCGGCGAGCGGCTGGCTCGGCTTCAGCGTGGAGGCCCAGTACTATTCGATGCTGCCGTATCTCGCGACGATCGTGGTGCTGGTCATCATCTCGCGCGACAAGTTGGGGGTGCGCCTCAATGCGCCCGCCTGCCTCGGCAAGCCGTTCCACGCGGCGGGTTAGGGAGAGGGTGATGGAAACGATCCTGATGGAGTGGGGCAGCCTGGTGCTGCGTTGGGCGCATTTGATCGCGGCCATGTACTGGATCGGGTCGTCGTTCTATTTCATGCACATCGATGCCGCATTGAAGCCCTCCCCCGATATCCCGGCAGGCACGGGCGGGGAAGCCTGGGAGGTGCATGGCGGCGGTTTCTATCATGTGCGGAAGTATCTGATCGCGCCCGACCGGCTGCCCGCCGAGCTGATCTGGCACAAATGGCAATCCTACGCGACCTGGATCACCGGCTTCTTCCTGCTGGTCTGGATCTACTATCTCGCCGCCGACCTGTTCCTGATCGATCCGGCGGTGCGCCAGCTTTCGCCAGCGGCCGCGGCCTCGATCGGCTTCATGACGCTTGGCCTCGGCTGGCTCGGCTATGACCTGCTCTGCCGCTCGGCGGTGGGCAAGCACGAGAATTGGCTCGCGGTTGCGGTCTTCCTGTTCGTGCTTGTCGTCACGGCGCTATTGGCGGAAATCTTCAGCGGACGCGGCGCACTCATCCATGTGGGCGCGATGATCGCAACCTGGATGACCGGGAACGTGTTGCTCGTCATCATCCCCAACCAGCGCAAAGTCGTCGCCAGCCTGATCGCCAAGGAGACGCCCGATCCGGCCTTGGGCAGCGAGGCCAAGCAACGCTCGACCCACAACAATTATCTGACGCTGCCGGTCGTGATGCTGATGATCTCAAATCACTATCCGCTCGCCTTCCTGTCGCCGTCGCTGCCGGCGCTGGTCGGGCTCGTGCTGATCGCGGGCGCGCTGGTGCGCCACTTCTACAATCTGCGCAATGCCGGCCAGGGCAATCATTGGTGGACGTTTGCGGTCGCTGCGCTTGCGATGGTGCTGGCGGCGGGCCTCTCCGCACTCGGCTCGCCGGCAGGGCGGGAGGCGCTGGGATTGGCCGAGCTGGCAGCGCCCATCGTCGGCAATCAGCCGGCCGCGCCGCAAGCCGTCGCCGAAATCATCACCGGTCGCTGCGCCATGTGCCACGGGGCACTGCCGGTATGGCCCGGCATCGGCATCGCGCCCAAGGGCCTCCTCCTCGATGCACCGGAAGCCGTTGCCCGCCACGCCGCGGCGATCAAGACCTTTGCCGTCTTCACCCACGCCATGCCGCCGCACAACGTGACGGAGATGACGGAGGAGGAGCGCGCGGTCATCGCGGCCTGGCGGTGACCGCTGCCTGTTGCCCGCTGCCCGCTGCCCCTTTTTCTGCTATCCTCCCCCCTTTGAGCGAAACCACCTGAGGCACCGCCATGGAACGCGTGACACTCGACTACGCGCGCGAGCATCTCGACGAGCTGATCGAGCGCGCCGCCAAGGGCGAGGATGTGCAGATCGCCGATCCCAAGCACGGGAACCTGCAGTTGCTCCCGGTCTCGCGGCAACCGCGCAAGGCATTTGTGCCGCTGCAGGCAGACCGCACGCCTGGCCTGTTGACTGGCAAGATGAAGGTGCCGGAGCGCCTGCTGGAGCCCATGAGCGAGGATGAGTTGCGCGACTGGTACGGGGACGACGCGTGAGGTTGCTGCTCGATACGCATGTTCTCTTCTGGTGGCACATGGACGTGGGCAAGCTCACTCCGGTAACGCACGATGCCATCAAGGATCGCAGCAACGAGGTCGTTGTCAGCGTCGCCACCGCCTGGGAGATGGCGATCAAAGTCGGAACGGGCAAGTGGCCCGAGGCCGCTCAGCTCACCACGGATTTCGAGGTGGTGCTTGCGTCGGCCAATTTCGATCTGTTGCCGATCACCGTTGGGCACGTCCGCACGGCGGGCCTCATATCGGCGAGCCATCGCGATCCCTTCGACCGGCTGCTTGCCGCCCAGGCGACGGTCGAGGGGCTGACGCTCGTCACGGCCGATCCGAAGCTCGCCGGGCTCGGTGCGTCTGTGTTGTG
>JANNSW010000248.1:0-13318 GCA_031403055.1 Hyphomicrobiaceae bacterium
CCGGCGCTTTGCCTGGACCACGTTCGGCATCTTCTGGGTGCTGGTCGCGCTCTACTACATGGCACGGCTGAAGCTCAGCCGCGTGCGCGCATTGACCATGGTGTCGCTGATCGCGCTGGGCAGCATCATCGCCTATTTCACCGCCACGACGGCCTTCGAGCACCTGCTGCAAGGCAAGAGCGGCAGCATGCTGGGGTTCTGCATCGGCATGGTCGGGGTGATCATCGGCCATTCCTGGTTCCTGTCGTGGTGCCGGGAGCAGGCCCTCGTCGAAGCGCTGACGCAAGCCTTCGGCACCCAGGACGCGCTCAGAGCCATGGTGCGCGCGCGCCTGGAGACCCAGATCGGCAAGGCCCCGATCGAGCGCGAAACGCTCGCGGGCGAGGTGAAGGCGCTCGTCCAGCGCGCCGATCACGACGGCTGGCTCGGCCAGCTGGTGCTGAACGCCCAGTACTCCAGGCCCGACGATCGCAAGATCGAGGCGATCGCGCGCTCGATGGGGCTCGGCATCGCGCCTCCCGACGTCGCGAACCTGCGCAAGACGGCCAAGCGCATCGGCAAGCCCGAGATCTCCCAGAGTGCGGCGCCGGCAGCCCAGCTCGAGACGATCGTGCGCGAGGAGAGCCAGTTCACCGACCCGGACGACTATCACACGCGCCTTGCCCGCATCGGCTTCTGCGTCTGCCGGGTCGAGACGCCGCACAACCTCGGCACCGGCTTCCTGATCGGCCCCGATCTCGTCATGACCAATTTTCATGTGGTCAAAGAGTACGCCGATCCGGCAGCGGCAAGGCCCGTCGCCGACATCGTCTGCCAGTTCGACTACAAGGTTGCCGCCGGCCTGCAGACGCTGAGCAGGGGCACGATCTTCAGGGTCGTCGAGATCGTCGATTCGAGCCCGTTCAGCCCGGCCGATCTGGAGGAAGGCGCGCTCCCCCAGGTCGATCAGCTCGACTTCGCCATACTCCGCCTGGAGCGCCCTGTCGGCGAGCTGGCGATCGGCGAGCGGGCGGAAGCGGGCGCGCCGTTGCGCGGCTGGATTCCCATGCGGTCGGCCGCCGAGAAGCAGAACCTCACGCCCGATGAGATCCAACAGGCTTTCGTGATCGTGCTGCAGCACCCCAAAGGCCAACCGATGCAGCAGGACATGGGGGCCGTGACCGAGCTCAACGCCAATGGCACCCGCATCCGCCACGAGGCGAACACGCTGCCGGGCTCATCGGGCTCGCCCTGCTTCTCGATCCGCGATCTGTCGATTTTCGCGCTGCATCACGCCGGCGGTCACAGCAAGACGCTCAATCGCCCCTACAACCAGGCCGTACCGATCGGCAAGATCATCAATCTGGTGCGCCTGCGCGGAAAATCGAGCGCATTCTGGGACAAGGATCCGAAAAAGTGAGGCATCGGGCAGCGGCGCACACCCTGCTACCAGATGCCTACTTCAGAAACGGATTGCTCTCCCGCTCGTGCCCGAACGCACTCATCGGGCCATGGCCGCAGACGAAGGCGATATCATCGCCCAGTGGCAGCAGCTTTTCCTTGATCGAGCGGATGAGGGCTGCGTGATCACCATAGGGGAAATCGGTGCGGCCGATCGAGCCCTGGAACAACACGTCGCCGACGAGGGCAAAGCTCGCGTCGCGGCAGAACAGCACGACCGAGCCCGGCGAATGGCCGGGGCAATGGAAGACTTCGAAACCGTGTCCCGCCGCCTCGACGGTATCGCCCTCGGTGAGCCAGCGGCCGGGCGTGACCGCGCGCGCCGCGATGCCGTAGTTCTGGCCGCTCGCCGGCAGCCCATCGAGCAGGAACTTGTCGGCCCGATGCGGCCCCTCGATGCCGACGCCGAGACGCTCGGCGAGCTCGGCCGCGCCGCCGGCGTGATCGATGTGGCCGTGCGTCAGCAGGATCTTCTCGACATTGAGCCCGAGCTTGGCGATGCCGGCTTCGATCCGCTCCAGATCGCCGCCCGGATCGACCACGGCTGCGCGCTTGCTCTCCTCATCGAAAATCAGCGAGCAGTTTTGCTGGAACGGCGTTACGGGAACAATGGCGGCTCTGAGCTTGGACATCGGGGTCTCCGTGGGGTGCCCCGAAGCCCTGCCACGCAGGCGGCGTAAAAAGCAAGCGCGACCGCCGGCAAGCCGGGGTCGCGCCTGCTGCCGTAGCCGGCTGGCTCGTGCTACTTCGCCATCATCGAGCGGACGAGGCCAATAACTGCCATCAGCACGCCGCCGCCAATGCCGCCACCAGCGATGTCCTGGATGATGGTGTCGAACGCTCCCGGTGCCGCCGCCACAGTGCCGACGGTCGTTGCGGCGTTCATCGTGCCGCCGAGCATGCTGTTGAGAATCTGGCCGCCGATGCCGCCGCCGACGACGCCGGCCAGTGAGTTGCCTACTGTGCCCAGGCTCAGATTCTTGGCGAGCTTACCGACAATGTTGCCGCCGGCTGCGCCTGAAATGAGCTGGATGATGATCGGCAATAAACTTTCCATGGTCCCGTCCTCCTCGTTGTAGATGGGCTGTCACCCGCAGCTGTGCCACGCGGCCCCTCACGAATCATAGCCTGAGGCCGAAACGGCCGCATGACAAGGGCAACGATCGTCCGCTCAAGGAATAAAATCCCCGGTCGCGCCTTTCCTCGCCAGCGGAAATCGTTGATATGCCCCGCGAAAACCTGCATCCTGCCGGCAATCGCGACAACCGCAGGAAAGGTGAGCCGCCATGACGCAGACCTCCAATCGCATCCTCGACGAGCTTGCCAAGATGATGACCGACGCAACCGGAGCCGCACAAGGGTTGCGCCGCGAGGTCGAGACCGTGTTCCGCAGCCAGGGCGAGAAATGGCTGCGCGAGATGGACGTGGTGCAGCGCGAGGAGTTCGAGGCCGTGAAGGCGATGGCCGGGAAGGCGCGGATGGAGAACGAGCGGCTCGCCGAGCGGCTGACAGAGCTCGAGGCCGGCCTCGCGGCGCTGAAGGCGGGACGCCAATCGTAGGCTGTGTTGAGCCCTTCGCGAAGCCCAGCATTCGCGGCGCTGGGCTTCGGCCGGCGAAAGGCCAGCCTCAGCGCCGTCGCTCCTCCACAGCTTTCGCGGTCATGCACAGCTCGGTCATGCAATGGTCATGAAAACCACGCGATCCGCGCCGCAGAGTTCGTTATGCACGGGGAGAAACGAGGCGTGTGCTTGCGACTCGTTGAGCCCTCGGCCTAAGGCACGGGTCACGACGTTGCGAAGGCTCGACTGGAGGGACGATCGCTCCACGACGGCTCGGAATGCGCAGCGCGGCACACGAGACAAGGGTGAGGCATGGGATTGGCAGCGACACGCGACCGTACGTCCAACCCGGTGGATCTGATCGAGTTGATCGCCACCGCCCAGGACTGGGCCTTCGAGCGCAGCGCCGATGACGAGCTGACCCTGACGGTCGCCGGCACCTGGACCGACTATCATATCTCGATCAACTGGCGCGACGATCTGGAAGCGCTGCATCTCGCCTGCGCGTTCGACTTCAAGATTCCCGACAACCGGGCGAACGAGGTCTACAAGCTGCTCGCCCAGATCAACGAGCAGCTCTGGATCGGCCATTTCGACCACTGGTCGAGCGAAGGCCTCCTGATGTTCCGGCACGGGCTGCTGCTCAACGCCTCGGTCGCGACGCCGGGCCAGTGCGAGGCCCTGCTCCAGGCAGCGCTGGAAGCCTGCGAGCGCTACTATCAGGCGTTCCAGTTCGTGGTCTGGGCCGGCAAGGATGCGCGCGAAGCCTTGACGCAAACCATGTTCGAGACCGAAGGACGGGCTTGAGCCATGGCGGTCGCGCTCGCGGGCAAGCTGCTGCTGGTCGGCGCCGGCAATATGGGCGGCGCGCTCTTGAAGGGCTGGCTCGATCAGGGCCTGCCGGGCAGCCAGGTGCTGGTGCAGGACCCGGCGCCGCCGCCGGCCATGGTGGCGGTGATGGCGGAGCACGGGATCGTGGCCGAGCCGGTGGTGGCGCCATCCGCCGAGAAGCCGTCTGTGCTGCTGCTCGCGGTCAAGCCGCAGCTCATGGACAGCGTGGCCGCGGGGCTCGGCGTGCACGCTGGGCCTGGCACGCTCGTGCTATCGGTTGCGGCCGGGCGGACGATCGCAAGTCTCGCCCGCCATTTCCCGGTGGGCACGGCCATCATCCGCACCATCCCGAACACGCCGTCAGCCGTCGGGCGCGGTATCACGGTCGCAACCGCCAACGCACATGTGAGTGCAGCCCAGCGTGAGCTGGCGCAGGGATTGCTGGAGGCTGTTGGCGAGGTCGGCTGGGTCGAGGACGAGGGGCTGATCGATGCGGCGACCGCCGTTTCGGGCAGTGGGCCGGCATACGTGTTCCTGCTGGCGGAGTGCCTGGCGAAGGCGGCCGAGGAGGCGGGCATCGAGCCTCAACTCGCGGCACGGCTCGCCCGGGCGACGGTCGCGGGCGCTGGCGAGCTGCTCTATCGCTCCGACATCGACGCCGCTGAGCTTCGTCGTAACGTCACCTCGCCCAAAGGGACGACCCAAGCCGCTCTGGATGTGCTGATGGCATCGGACGGTTTGCAGCCCCTCATGACCAAAGCGGTGCTTGCCGCCAAGCAGCGGGCCGAGCAGCTCGCCCTGTAGGCTGGTGCTGAGACCGGCAAGCGCCGGTCGAAGCCCAGCGCACCAAGCTCGGATGCTGGGCTTCGGCGGGCAAGGACCCGCCTCAGCGCCAGCCTACAAAACGGTTCCCGCCTTCAGCCCCTCGAATACCGCCTCCTCGCAGGTGCGCGGGCTGAGGCAGTCGCCGACGGCCTCGACCGGAATGCCCAGCGCCCGGATACCGTCGAGCAAACCATCCTCGGGCGCATTCGGGCAGGCGAGCACGATGGTGTCGACGCCCTCGATCTCGACCGGGGCCTGCGCCGCGGTATGCAGGAAGTAGGCGGTCCTCCCATCGGCGCCATAGAGCCGCATGTAGGGCTTCACCTCCACGCCCAGCCGGAAGAGCTTGGCCACATACTCGTCGCGGATGTAATTCTGGATATTGGCGGCGGGTCCAAAGCCGTTGACACACAGCGTCACCTGCGCGCCCTCGCTCGCCAGTTTCTCGGCGGTGCCGCTGCCCACCCAATCGGCGAGCCAATCGTAGATGACGACCCGCTTGCCGGTCCTGACCTGGCCAGCGAGCACGTCGGCGGCATGCACGATGTCGCAGCCTTCCCCGCCCTCGATCGGGGGACTTTGCAGCCGGCTGCCGGTCGCCAGGATGACGGCGTCGGGTCTTTCGCGCGCGACCGCCTCGATCGTCATGGTCGAGCCCTTGAAAACCGTCACGCCGGCCAGCGCAAGCTCGCGCTCGAGGTTGGTGACGATGCCGCCGAACTCGGCGCGGCCGGGGAGAAGCTGGGCGAGGAGTGCTTGCCCGCCGAGCCGGGTCGAGCGCTCGTGGAGCCTCACCGCATGCCCGCGCTCGGCAGCGACCGCGGCGGCCTTCATCCCCCCCGGCCCGCCCCCGATCACCATGACGCGTTTGCTCGTGGCCGCCTTCGCCCGCACGCCGTAGACGAGCTCGCGCCCGGTCTCGGGATGCTGGATGCAGGAGATCGCGAGGCCGAGCTGGAAGTGGCCGATGCAGGCCTGGTTGCAGCCGATGCAGGCGCGGATGTCGTCGGTGCGCCCTTCGCGCGCCTTGCGCGGCATTTCCGGATCGCAGATCAGCGCCCGGGTCATGCCGCAGAGATCGGCGGCGCCCTCCGCCAAGATCCGCTCCGCGTCATGAGGCTGGTTGATGCGGCCCGCGACCAGCACCGGGCGGCCCGTCGCCTGCTTCACCTGGGACGCGTAGGGCGCGAGGTAGGCGGCCTTGGTGAACATGGAAGGCACGATGTGGGTTGCGCCCTTGGCCGCGAAGGAAGCGCCGGCGATCACGTTCAGGTAGTCGAGCTCTGGCGCGAGCGCTCTGACCGCCGTCAGGCTCTCGTCCTCCTTGAGGCCGACCTCGTCCATCTCGTCGCCCGAGAAGCGCAGGCCGACGATGAAGCTCCCCGGCACCCGCGCCCTGATCGCGGCGATGCACTCGCGGGTGAAGCGCAGGCGGTTGTCGAGCGAGCCGCCATAGTGATCCTCGCGCCGGTTGACGCGCGGGTTCAAGAACTGGGCGGGCAGATAGCCGTGGCTCGCGACGATCTCGACCCCGTCGGCACCCGCTTCCGCCATCCGCCGCGCCGTCTCGCCGAAGCCTGCGACGATCTCGCCGATGAGGCTGGTCGAGAGCGTGCGCGGCACGGTGCGGAAGCGCTCCGAGGGCGCGTAGGAGGGAGCGTAGGCCGTCTGCAGCACGCCCTCGGGGCGCCCGAGCACCTCGCGGCCGGGATGAAAGAGCTGCACGAGGACCTTGGTGCCCTCGGCGTGGATCGCCTCGACCAGGCGGCGGAAATGGGGGATGCAGGCATCCTCCGTCCCCATCAGGAGAGCGTCGGTGTAGCGCGCCGTCTCGTGCACGCCCACGACCTGGATGATGATGAGCCCTGCCCCGCCCTTCGCGCGGGCACGCTGATAGGCGATGTAGGCGTCCGAGGGCAGGTAGCACTCCGGCAGATAGGTGTCGTGTCCGGTCGAGAAGATCCGGTTGCGGATCTCCAGGCTTTTGAGGGAGTAGGGGGAAAAGAGATTTGGATAGCGCATGAGTGGGCCTCGCTGACGGGATGGCCTGTGATAGCGCGATCGAGGTCCGCGGCGTCGCACATTCACTTGGGTTTCCATTCGCAATTGACGCAGCCGGTTCACAATGGTCCTATGCAGTCAGCCGCAAATACCCGTGCCTTCGACCACACTTCGAGGAAAGCCACAACGCATGTCACTCCGTATACGCATCATTGTGCTGGCGGCGATACTTTGCGCCAGCCCGCTGGTGGTCCCGCTTATCCAGGCCGGACATCGAGGCGACAGGCTGGTCTGGCGGTTTGACCAGGCCGCGGCGCAGACGGAAGGCGAAGTGACGGAGAAGGAAGCCTTCGAGGGCGCCAAGGAGCTCGGCACGATCGAAGCCTGGGAAGCCTTCCTCAACCGGTTCTCGACCGGCTTCCGCGCCGACCTGGCGCGCGCCTATGTGAAGCGGCTCGGCACTGAGGGCGGGGGCGAAGCCCAGCAGCCGGCGGCGGCGACCAAGACCACTCCTGCGGCGACCTTGCAAACTGTCGATCTCGGGCCTGGCGAGGAGCCGTGGGAGACCGGTCTGCGCGTTGTCGCGGCTGCCGGCAATCAGAAGGTCTACACCGCGAGCGTCCAGGGCAACGGTCTCGAGCTCGTGACCTTCTGTGTCGGGCTCGAGCTGCATGCGGTGCTGCGGGAGAGCCCGCGGGGCGTTTATCCCAAGTTCGAGGCGCGCCTCGGCCAGGGCATGGCGGCCGCGCCCGAGCTCGATGGCGGCAAGACGCTGCGGATGTCGTTCTCGAACGGCGCGACCTTCGACGACATCACGATCGGCGCGCCCAATAGCGCCGGCGAGGTGGCGATCGGCGACGCCAACCAGGCGATCAGCCAGGGCCCCGCATTCAACGAGATGCTGGCTGGAGAGACGATGACGATCGCGGCGCCGCCCTTGTCCGCGACCTTCCAGTTGACGGGCAGCCGGGCCGCGATCTGCGATGTGTTCAGACGGTGCGGCGCGACCAAACGGCCGGAGTGCGGCGGCTCCCAGACCGAGACGAGAAAGAGCGTGCCGAAGAAACAGCAGCCAACGGTCTCGCGTGAGGCGTCCTGCCGCTCGCAAGGCCTCGATTACCGCAACGGCAAGTGCGTGGCGAAGCAGAAACCACAGACAAAAACCGCGAAATCGAAGGCCAAGATCGAGGCCAACGCCGCAGCCAATTGCCGCGAGCTGGGACTGGCCTATCGCAATGGGCAGTGCGTCGCCAAGTTGAAGAAGGACATCCAGCGATTGAAGAAGCAGAAGAAGATCGGCTGCCCCGAGGGCACCTATCTGAACCCGCTCGGCGTGTGCCAGCCCAACGAGACGGGCGGCTGAGCTGGTTTGGCGCCGGCCCACCAATGCCGACGCTCTCAACCAAACCCGACACCCGTCATCCCGGACGACGCGGTCGTGCCAGAGGCGCGCGCCTCCGGCACGACAGCGGCGATCCGGGATCTTCGCCAATTGCGCAGCGCTGGCTTCGAAGATCCCGGCTCGAGTGCCAGGGATGGTCCGGTGCGGCTATGACCGGTCGGGGCTGGCACTTGGCCGGTATGACGGGTGTCGGGCTTGCTATCCCGGCAGCAGTACCGTCGAGCCCTTCGTCTTGCGCGCCTCGCGGATCGCAGCCTGCTGCTCTACCCTACGGAGACTGAATGCGCTTGACGGTGCATCTTTTTTGGAACATACTCCGTCTCGTCGATGCCGGAACAACTGAAGAAAATCCCCGTCGTCTTCTTCACCACGAGCGCCGGCAATGAGCCCGTTCGCGAATGGATGCAGGAGCTCGACAAGGGCGACCGGCAGGAGATTGGTAGCGATTTGAGGACATTGCAGTACGGCTGGCCCGTCGGAATGCCACTCTGCCGTTCTTTTGGCGAGGGATTATGGGAGCAGAGATCGAAGCTGCCAGGCCGACGGATTGCGCGGCTCATTTTCGCATTCGATCACGGCACGCTCGTCGTCCTTCATGGTTTCATCAAGAAGACTCAGAAAACTCCACGTGCCGATATCGATCTCGCGCTCGATCGTCTGAAGGAGATGGCATCATGACCACGAGACCTCACCACGGCTCGAGCCTCGAGAGCTTTCTCGAGGAGGAGGGCATCCTCGAGGAGGCGACAACGATCGCCGTCAAGCGCGTCATCGCGTGGCAGATCGCCGAGGAGATGCGGTGCAAGGGTCTCACCAAGAGCGCGATGGCGGAGCGCATGCAGACGACCCGGGCGCAGCTCGACCGCCTGCTCGATCCCGATAATGACAGTGTGACGCTCGCCACCCTGAAACGGGCGGCCAATGCGCTCGGCCGGAAGCTGAAGCTCGAGCTTGCGTGACGGAGCGGATTGGCCGCCCGAACGGTGGCTATCCCGGCAGCAGCACGGTCGAGCCCGTGGTCTTGCGGGCCTCCAGATCGCGGTGGGCGTCGGCGACGCGCGACAGCGGATAGCTCTGGTTGACGGCGATTCTGACCTTGCCCGAGCCGACCATGGCGAACAGGTCGTTGGCGGCCGCGACCAGATCGGCGCGTTTGGCGGTGTAGGTCATTAGCGTGGGCCTGGTCGCGAAGAGCGAGCCCTTCTGCGCCAGGATCGCGAGATTGACGGGGGGGATCGGCCCCGAGGACTGGCCGAACGAGACGAACAGGCCGAGCGGCTTCAGGCAGTCGAGGGAGGCTGGGAACGTGTCCTTTCCGATCGAATCGTAGACGACGTCGCATAGTGTGCCGCCGGTGATGTCGCGAACGCGGGCGACGAAATCCTCTTTGTTGTAGTCGATCACATGGGTGCAGCCATGCGCCTTGGCGAGGGCGACCTTGTCGGGCCCGCCTGCCGTGCCGATGATGGTTGCGCCGAGCGCCTTGGCCCATTGGCAGGCGATCAGACCGACGCCGCCGGCGACGGCGTGGAACAGCATGGTGGTGGCGGGGCCAACCACGAAGGTGCGCCGGAGCAGATACTGCACCGTCATGCCCTGCAGCAGCATGGCGGCGGCGGTCTTGTCGTCGATGCCGGCGGGCAGCTTCACCAGCCGGTCGGCCGGGATCAGGCGCGCTTCGGCATAGCCCCCGAGCACGCCCGCATAGGCCACGCGATCGCCTGGCTCCAGGTCTGTGACGTCGCGGCCGACGGCTTCGACGACGCCGGCTCCCTCCATCCCCGGCGTGAATGGCATCGATGCCTGAGGGTAAAGACCGGTGCGGTGATAGACGTCGATATAGTTGAGGCCGATCGCGCTCTGCCTGATCAGGGCCTCGCCTGGACCGGGCGGCGCGAGCGTCACGGTTTCCAGCTTCAGCGCCTCGGGTCCGCCATGGGTGTGCACCCGGATGGCCATTGTCGACGTCGTCACTGCCACGTTACGCCTCCACTGCAATTGGATTGGTTCGATAGGGCGCCCAGAATAGGCCGTGCATCGGCCAACCGGCGGCCTTGCCAACGCCAACTTCCCCCCGTAACGCTCGCGGCAGTGATTTGCAAGCAGGCGAGGGCGCGCGGTGAGGGCAGGGAAAGGCAACCGGGGGCTGATGGCGCTCGCTTTGGCGGCGGCTCTCGGGCTCGCGGGCGGCTGCTCGTCGGGACCGGGCTTGGGGGAGCCTTGCCTCGACGACAGCAAGGCCTGCATCGATAGCCGGGTCGCCACTGTCAATGGCATGGTCACCGACCCGGGCAAGGCCTGGATCAACCAGGCGCCGACACGGGCCACCTATGCCTCGGGCGTACGATTGTTCGCCTGGCGCAGCAGCAAGGATCGCCTCACTTGCGAGGAGCTGGCCGCGGGCCTGCGCGAGATGGCGGCCGCCAAAGCGTCATTGAGCCAAGGCCCCATCCCCGGCACCACGGCTGAGCGCAACAACCAGGTCAAAGCCATGACCGACGACGCCACCGCCGAGCTGGCAAAGACGGCGAAAGCAAAGAAGTGCAGGGTGGGGTGACGGCAGTTCTCGGATGATTCTGATCTGCGTGAGGGCGGTGGCTCGAGCTCGCGCGGCGTCCGCGATCGGGCGACCGCCGAAATTGACGTTCCCCGACTTCGGGACCATCGTGACGCCAGCATGCGCAGCGCCGCCATGCCAAAGCAGCTTGCCTCCGGGAGGGCCATCTGATGCCCATCATCCGCGCCACCGCGCTCGAAGAGCTGGTTCGCGACATTTTCGTCGCGACGGGCTGCTCGACGCGTGAAGGATCCCAGCTCGGCCGCTCGCTGGTCGGGGCCAACCTGACCGGTCATGACAGTCATGGCGTGGTGCGTGTGCCACGCTATGTCGAATGGAAGAACGAAGGCACTTTTGTCGCCGACCAGACGCTCGAGATCGTATCGGATTCGCCTGCCATGGCGGTCGTCGACGGCAAGTACGGATTCGGCCAGACGATCGCGCCCCAAGCCGTCGCGATCGGCATCCAGAAGTGCCAATCGATCGGACTGTCGGCCATCGCGCTGCGCAATTCGGGCCACCTCGGCCGGGTCGGCGAATGGGCCGAGATGGCGGCCGCCGCGGGCCTGGTGTCGATCCATTTCGTCAATGCCGCGCAGAGCCTGCTGGTCGCGCCCTTTGGTGGCGTCGACCGCCGGCTGTCGACCGCTCCCTACTCGATCGGCGTGCCGCGACAGGGGGACGATCCGCTGATCCTCGATTTCGCCACCTCGATCGTGGCCGAAGGCAAGGTGCTGGTCGCGAGCCAAGGCGGCAAGGCAATACCCGATACCGCGCTGATCCAGCCTGACGGCCAGACCAGCGGGGATCCCCACGTGCTCTACGGGAACTATTCGGCAACTGGCCCGCGCAGCTACAAGCATGGCACTGGCGCCATTCGTGCGTTCGGCGAGCACAAAGGGTCGGGTCTCGCCTTCATGTGCGAGCTGCTCGGCGGCTCGCTGACCGGCACCGGCGCCGCGGACGAGAAGCGCGCGCGCTGGGCCAACGGCATGTTTTCGATCTATCTCGACCCCAGGCAGCTCGACCCCGGGATGTTCTTTCCCAACGACATCGCGCGCTACGTCGCCTACGTGAAGAGCTCGCGTCCGGTGACACCGGGCGGC
The DNA here is from genome assembly GCA_031403055.1 of Hyphomicrobiaceae bacterium. Taxonomy (GTDB): domain Bacteria; phylum Pseudomonadota; class Alphaproteobacteria; order Rhizobiales; family Hyphomicrobiaceae; genus JANNSW01. The sequence goes on from JANNSW010000248.1 coordinate 11,722, forward strand.
GAGGTGCTGGTACCGGGTGAGCCCGAGATCGGCACCCGCAAGCAGCGGCTCGCCGGGGGTATTCCACTCCCGGGCGACACCTGGAGCGCCATCGCCGATACGGCAAGCAAGCTCGGTCTCATCGACGCGCGGATCCAGGCGGCGTTGCTGTGAAGGGCTCCGGTCAGCCACTGATCCGGACCTCGGGAGCTGTTGTCTTTCCCGGCAATCGACCGCGAGCCGCCCGGCGTGCCGATAACCTGCCTTGCCGCTGCGAATTCCAGGAGAACTCCCCATGCAGACCCGCATCACCGAGCTGTTCGGCATCCAGCACCCGATCATCCAGGGTGGCATGCATTTCGTGGGACTAGCCGATCTGGCGGCGGCCGTCTCCAATGCCGGTGGGCTGGGCATCATCACCGGATTGACGCAGCGGACGCCCGATCTGCTCGCCAAGGAAATCGCGCGGTGCCGGTCGATGACCGGCAAGCCCTTCGGCGTCAACCTGACCTTCCTGCCCGCGTTCTCGACGCCGCCCTATCCGGAGTACATCCAGGCGATTATCGAGGGGGGCGTGCGCATCGTCGAGACGGCCGGGCGCAATCCGCAGGCGCACATGGCGGCGCTGAAGGGGGCCGGCATCAAGGTCATCCACAAGTGCACCTCGGTGCGGCATTCGCTGAAGGCCGAAGCGATCGGCTGCGACGCCGTCAGCGTCGACGGGTTCGAGTGCGGCGGCCATCCCGGCGAGGACGACGTTCCGAATTTCATCCTGTTGCCGCGAGCCGCGGAGGAGCTGAAGATCCCCTTCGTCGCCTCGGGTGGCATGGCGGACGGCCGCAGTCTGGTGGCCGCGCTCGCCCTCGGAGCCGAGGGCATCAACATGGGCACGCGCTTCATCGCGACCCGGGAGGCGCCGGTGCACGACAACGTCAAACAGGCGATCGTGGCCGCCTCCGAGCTGGATACGCGCCTGATCATGCGCTCCCTGCGCAACACCGAGCGTGTCCTGATGAACGAGGGCGTCAAGCGGATCCTGGAGATCGAGCGCGAGAAAGGCGCTGCCCTCACCATCGAGGATATCCACGACGATGTGGCCGGCATCTACCCCAGGGTCATGGCCGGGGGCGAAATGGACGCAGGCGCCTGGAGTTGCGGCATGGTGGCGGGCCTGATCCACGATGTGCCCAGTTGCCGGGAGCTGATCGACCGCATCATGGCCGAGGCGGACCAGATCATCCGCAAACGGCTGGCCGGCCTCAACCGGAATGCGCCCTCGACGGCACGCGATTGACGCGGAGCGGGCGTGGCATGGACCAAAACCGTGGCGGACGACCGACAACGACAATGCCATGCTGTCGCGCAGAGGAAAGCGAGCGGATCCCTTGCTCGCTAATGTTGTGACTCATACATTTGGTACCCGTCTTCCCGGCGGCGCGAAGCGCCAGCCGGGACCCAGGAGTTCCGGGCTCTGGGCCCCGGGTAGCCGCGTCGCGCCGGAGGTGTGCCCGGCATGGGCACTGGATTGGAGGTGAAAGTCCTTCACGGGGCGAGTTGGTAGCAACCGTGAGCCGGAGGCAACTGCATGCAGAGCGGTCCGTCGTGAGACGCGCTGCCT
>JANNSW010000249.1:0-3826 GCA_031403055.1 Hyphomicrobiaceae bacterium
CTCCGGCCGGAACGCCCAGCCCTTCAGCCGGGCGGCGCATTCGGCGAGCGAGCGATCGGGAATGTCGGCGAGGGCAGCCTCCGGCAGGTGTGCTGCCGCCAGCGCCTGCGCCAGTCGCGCCGGCAACACCTCGGCCAGCACGGTCCGCGGCATGGCCTTGGGCCGTGCGCGTTTGCGCTCGAGCAGAAATGCGGCCGCGTCGAGCCCGGGCAATAGATCGAGTGCGATCGTGCCGCCAGGATGCCAATAGGAGGAGATCTGCAGGATCGCCGGGCCGGAAAGACCGCGGTGGGTGAACAGCAGGCCCTCGCGAAACGCCTTCCCCGCGAACGAGGCAATGGCATCCAAGGAAACGCCCGCGAGCGCGGAATCGAACCCGGGCGTGTTGGGCGCTGCGCGCAACGGCACCAATCCCGGCTGCATCTGGGTCAGGCGCAAACCGAATTGCCGCGCAAGATCATGGCTGAACCCGGTCGCACCCAGCTTGGGGATCGAGAGCCCGCCCGTCGCCAGCACCAAGGCCGGCGCCGTGAAACAGCCGGCAGCCGTCCCGATCCGGAAAGCGTCAGCGCGGGTCACGCCGGTGACCGTGTGACCGAGCCGCAGATCGACGCCGCCCGCCGCGCATTCCCCCAGCAGCATCGCCACGATCGCGCGCGCCGAGCCGTCGCAGAAGAGCTGGCCGAGCGTCTTCTCGTGAAAGGGGATGCGATGCTTCCCGACCAGCGCGATGAAATCCGCTTGCGTATAGCGGCTCAGCGCCGAGGTGCAGAAATGCGGGCTCTGCGAGATGAAACGGTCGGGCTCGCTCGCGAGATTGGTGAAGTTGCAGCGCCCACCGCCCGAAATCAGGATCTTGGCACCGGCCTTGTCGGTATGCTCGAGCAGCAGCACCTTGCGACCGCGTTGCCCGGCTGTCAGCGCACACATCAGCCCGGCGGCTCCCGCGCCCAGGATCACGGCGTCGAAAGCTTCCTCTCTGACTGTCATGGGCCGGCCGCTCGACGACTGGACGCGCCGTCGATCAGCGCCTCCTTCTGCGATCGCGTCAGCCGCTTCACGCGAATTTCCGCTTTCAACGCCTGCGAGCGTGTAGCAAACGGCGCGGCGTAGACGAGGACGACCGGCCGGCGCGCCGCCGTATAGCGCGCGCCCTTGCGGGTGGCCCCATTGTGATCGCGGATCCGCCGCTCGACGTCGACGGCGATGCCGGTATAGAGGCTGCCGTCGGCGCATTCGACGATGTAGAGTGAATAGCCCATGTGTCCCCCGCCGCCCGGCCATTCCAGGGCCGAGTCGGGGAGGATTGCGAGGGGAAAAGCGCTGCCGGCGGCACCCTCGACGCCGCACGCTCCCGGTGTTAGGGGATCGCAGCCCCGATCGAACCCATGAGCAATCCTATGCCCGCCCTCGACCTCGACTTCGTCCGTGCCCAGTTTCCCGCTTTCGCCCATCCCGGGACAGGGCAATGGGTGATGGCGGAGAATGCGGGCGGGGCCTATGCGCCGCGGCACGTCGTCGACAAGCTGCACCACTACATGGTCGCAACCAAGGTGCAGCCCTATTGGGCGTCGGACCCGTCGTCGGAGGTCGGCCGCGCCATGGACCGCTCGCACACCCAGTGGGCCGAGGCGCTGAATGCCGAGCGCGACGAGGTGATGTTCGGGCCCTCGACCAGCATCAACACCTATGTGCTGTCGCATGCGCTGAAGGCGGAGCTGCGCCAGGGCGATGAGGTGATCGTCACCAACCAGGATCACGAGGCCAATGTCGGGGCATGGCGGCGGCTCGCCGACGGCAATTCGGGCATCGTCGTGCGCGAGTGGGCGGTCGATCCCAAGACCGGCCGGCTCGATCTGGCCGGGCTGAAGCGCCTCCTCAACGGGCGCACCAAGCTCGTCTCGGTGACGCACTGCTCCAACATCGCAGGCGAGATCAACGACATCGCGGCGATCGCCAAGCTCGTGCACGCGGCCGGCGCGCGGCTCGCGGTCGACGCCGTCTCCTACGCGCCGCACATGATCGCCGACATGAAGGCGCTTGGCGGCGATTTCTACTATTTCAGCCTCTACAAGGTGTACGGGCCGCATCAGGGCCTGATGTACGTGCAGCGCGACAGCCTCGAGCGCATCGCCAACCAAGGCCACTATTTCAACGCCAAGCTGCTGGGCAAGCGGCTGACCCCCGCCGGCCCCCAGCATGGCGAGATTGCATGCGCCGGCGGCGTGATCGACTATTTCGAGGAGGTCGCGGCCCACGAAGGTCTTGTCGGGACGGGGCCCGGCGCCCGCGTGCGCGCCGTGATGGAGCGTTTCCACGCCCATGAATGCGAGCAGGCGAGCCGGGTGCTCGGCCTGCTGCGCGACAAGGGCGCGCGCATCATCGGGCCAGAGACGGCGGAGTTGCACAAGCGCGCTGCAACCATCGCCTTCGTGCCCAGGCGCGGCACGCCCGAAGGCGTCATGGAGCACCTCGCCAAGCGGAAAATCGCCATCGGCGGCGGCGCCGATTTCTACGCCCGCCGCTTGATCGAAGCGGTCGGCATCGATCCGGAGGTGGGCGTCGCGCGCGTGAGCCTCGTCCACTACAATTCGGCCGGGGATGTCGACCGGGTGCTGGAGGCGCTCGGCGAGGTGATCTGAGGGCGGAGTGGACGCAGGGCGCGGAACCGGTTATAGTCTGACTAGTCAGACTAGAAAAGGACATGCCCCATGCGCTGGCAACTGCAGGAAGCCAAAGCCAAGCTCTCCGAGCTGGTGAAACGCGCCGAGACCGAAGGCCCCCAGGAGATCACCGTCCACGGCGAGATCAAGGCCGTGGTGCTGTCGCAGACCGCCTATGAGAAGCTACTTGCACCACAACCAACCCTCTGGGAAGCTCTCAAGCGGGCGCCGCTCGACGGCATCGAGCTCGATCTCGAGCGCGATCCCGACGCGACCGAAAGGCCGGTCGACCTGTGAGCTTTCTGCTCGACACCAATGTGCTCTCGGAAGCGATGCGACCGAAGTCGGATCCGCGCGTGAGCAACTGGTTCGCGAACACCAGTGAAGTGGAGATTTTCATTTCGGTGCTGAGCATCGGCGAGGTCCGCCGGGGGATAGAGAAACTCGACCCAAGTCCCCGACGTGACAAGCTGGAAGGGTGGATCGATCGGGACGTGATCTCTGGACGGGAACACCGCCTGCTGCCCATCTCCCTCGCGGTCGCCGAGCGCTGGGGGCGGCTGCTGGCCGAAGTGGGGCGATCGCTTCCCGTCGTCTACAGCCTGATCGCCGCGACCGCGCTCCATCACGATTTGAAGCTCGTGACCCGGAACCGGCGCGACTTCGCGATTCCAGGCCTTATCGTGGTCAATCCCTGGGATTGATACGTACACTGGCCGATCGCTTCGCCACTCCGTCTCCCCGGAGACCGCCGTCGCGCCGGAGGCGCGCCACACCAAGACAGCGACCATCCAGTGCCCAGGGCCCGACGTCGCGCCGGAGGTGCGCGCCTTCGGCACGTCGCGCCGGAGTCGCGCGCCTTCGGCACGACGTGCAGCTGACGCACTCGGCTCTCGGTCCCGGCTCACTTGCGGGCGCAGATCCGTGGCGAATCGAGCGATTTGGCTACCTGCCCTGGACCGGGAAAGCGGGAGCTGATCGACCGGACTTGGTATGACGTTCCCCGAACAGAGGCTGCCCCGCGTCACCGGGCAATCGTGACCGGACAATGATCCTTGGCCGCCACATCGGCCGATACCGAGCCGATCACCAGCCTCTTCATTGCTCCCTTCTCGCCGGTTCCGACCACAATGTGGTCGAAGCCATGCTCGAAAGCATAGTGG
>JANNSW010000250.1:0-2444 GCA_031403055.1 Hyphomicrobiaceae bacterium
GAGCGCATCCGGAAAGTAAGTTTGGCTAAGTTCTGGCCAGTCTCTTGAGCATGAGGCGGCACATGCAAACGTAGATGTGGGACTCGGAGTGGTCGGTTCGTTGCTCGTAGTCGCGGGAGAGGCGGCGGCACTTGTAGAGCCAACTGAAGGTGCGCTCGACGATCCAGCGCTTTCGCAAGAGTTGGAAGCCCTTGGCGTCGTCGCTGCGGCGGACGATGTCCAGGTGCAGTTTGCCGAAGGGTCGCAACCCTTTGACCCAGGCAACCAAGGCACCGGCATAGCCGCCATCGGCCCAGATGATTTGCAGCCTGCCAAAGAGCAGGTAGAGATTGGCGAGCAGCGTGGCGGCGCCATCCCGGTCCTGGACGGCGGCGGAAGTCACGCAGACGCCCAGAATCATGCCCAGAGTGTCTACGAGCATGTGGCGCTTGCGCCCGCCGATCTTCTTGCCTGCATCGTAGCCGACCGTCTTGCCGCCCTGCTCGGCGCCTTTGACGCTCTGGCTGTCTAGGATCGCGGCAGTCGGAGAGGGTTTGCGTCCGTCGGCCACGCGCACTCTGTCTCTCAAGCGGCTGTTGAGTTTCTCCCACAGGCCGTTCTTGCGCCAGAGCGAGAAGTAATCGAACACCGTGGATTTGGGTGGAAAGTCCTTGGGTAACATACTCCACTGGCAGCCGCTTCGATTCACATAGAAGATGGCGTTGAGGATCCATCGGCGGCTGTGCTTGGCAGGCCGGCCACCGCTCTTGGGCTTTGGAATCAGCGGCGCGATGATGTTCCATTCGCGCTCATTGAGGTCACTCGGGTAGACTTGGGATGGTTGCATCCCAAGCTTGCTGTATGAATCTTATGAATTGTACAAGTCCTCAATTTCGAGACTTTCCGGATGCGCTCTGAGGGCTTCGCCGGCTCCACGAGACTCAATAAGCTAACTTGCGCCCGGGGGTCATTGTTCGTGTCATCCGGCAATCCATGACCCTGCCCGAACCCGCCACAGCCCCCGGCCCCTTGCTTTTTGAATGAGAAAATCCACCCGCATTTACTGCGCGTTGCGCTCGCCTTCCTTTATCGCATTCGCGGCGGCCGCGATCGGATGCTCGATCCTCGGGTGCGCGAGGTCCTACTATCGCAAGGGTGCCGACCGGGAAGTACACGGATTGATCGATGAAAAGGCCGCGGACCCGCGCTGGGCGCTGACGCTGCCGACGATTCAAGCGCCGGAGGATTCGCGGATGTTCGATCCCACCGACCTGGATCATCCTCCGCTCCCCGAGGACGATCCATCCTCGCACGACCTGATGGAACGCGTGGATGGAATGCGAGGAGTGGGCAAGGGGCGCAAACCCGCCGAGCCCGGGGCGGGGCGGTCTGACGCATGGCTGCGCGCGCTCCAGCGGGACAAGTCCGGGCAGGTGGTGCTAGATTTGCAGACGACGGTGGGAATCGGATTGAAGAACGCGCGGACCTTTCAGACGGAGCGCGAGGATCTATATCTTTCCGCGCTGGACGTGACATTCGAGCGCTTCCGCTTCGATGCCCAGTATGCGCTCGGGGGGGCCGGCAGGTACGCGGCCATCGGCGCAAGCCGATCCGGCAGAGGCCAGCCCGTCGAGCAAATTGCGGCAATCACTGATGGCAGCGTGCGCTGGCTCTCGGCGACGGGCGGTGAACTGCTGGCGGGATTCGCGAACAGCCTGGTGTGGGAATACAACGGCTCCACGGTGGACACCGCGAATTCCCTGCTGAACTTCAGCCTCGTGCAGCCGCTGCTGCGCTTCGGCGGACGCACCGTCATCCTCGAACGGCTCACGCAGGCCGAGCGCACGTTGCTGGCCAATGTGCGGCAGATGCAGCAATTCCAGGAGGGATACTACATCCGCGTGACCGCCGGCCGGAACGCCGGCGAGGGGCCGGCGCGCAATGGCCCGGTGGGCGCGGGCGGGCTCGGCCTGCTGGCCGGCACTCCCTCGGGCACGGTCGGGGCGCCGCGTGCGGACGGGTTGATCGGCCTGCTCGAGGAACAGCAGCGCATCAGCAATCTCGAGGGGAACCTTGCACGGCTCCGGGAGAGCCTCGATCAACTTGAGGCGGCCTTCGACGCCGGCCGGATCTCGAGCCGTCTGCAAGTCGATCAGGCCCGGCAGGCGCTCTACAGCGGTCAAAGTTCCCTGCTCTCCTCCTTTGCGGCCTATCAAACGCGATTGGATAGCTACAAGGTCGAACTCGGGCTGCCACCCGATCTGCCGGCGGTCGTCCGGGACCCGCTCCTCGACCGGCTCGCCCTGACCGATCAGACCGCGACGGAGATCAGCCGGGTTTTGAGCAGCGAGCTGGCGAGGATTCGGGACAGGGATGGAATCAAAACCAAGGAAGATCTTTTTGAACGCCTCGACGCAGTTCTGAAGCTGGATTCGTCGCTGGACAGGCAACTCCTCAGGATCGAG
>JANNSW010000251.1:0-5392 GCA_031403055.1 Hyphomicrobiaceae bacterium
GGTTGGGCCGCAGCCGCTGCCATGGCGAACCGCGGCTTGTGACCCATCTCACTGCCGTCGTTTCACCTTACGCGGCCTTGACAACCCACGTCCGCTGTCGTTCGATGCGGACGAAGAGAACAGAGGAGGAGTGGGCCACAAGGGGAAGTGGGCTTTGCCCCTGCTTGTGGAGCGAACAACGGCGGGTCATCGGGGGCACAGCGGACCTTTGGTGAGGCGGTGGCTTCCCGACACGGGCCTTGACTCTTGGAATGCTCGGCTGGACCTTTAGCGCCTCGTCGCCGTCCAGCATAACTCAGCATTTCCGGCTCACTACGAGGCTGCCGGAAAGGTCTTAATGGGTCTGAAGCCAACCGATCCGGGGTGGTGAGATTGAACGTCGAGGCATCACAACGACCTTGCAGAGACCAACAGGAGGAACCGCGCAATGCCGAAGGGATATTTTGTTATCGAGATGGAGATCACCAACATGGCCGGATACGAGGAATATCGTCGACAAGTGCCGGCGACGATCGCAGCCTATGGTGGGCGCATCGTTGTCCGAGGCGGTGAGGCAAAGCTGCTTGAGGGCAGTGGCGGTCCGGGTCGCATGGTGGTGCTGGAGTTCGAAAGTCCCGAGAAAGCACTGGCGTGGTACAATTCGCCCGAGTACCAGGCGATCCTGCCGCATCGGCTGAAAAACTCCACAGCGCGGGCAATCATCGTCGCGGGCCACGACGGCTAAAATGGCGGGGTCACGCGTGATCGTGGCAGATCGCCTCTGCCGCCTGAAGCCGCATCGTAACCGGCCCTTCGGTGATGACGGGCGCCGGGGCGGCGCCAATGATCAAAGTATCGATTTTTTCCACGCGAGGCTCCCGCCGAAATCAGTCCACTGCGACAGCGACTTCCCCATGCCAAGAGACCGTTTGAACTATGTTGCCTGAACGAGGCATAGCCCGGGGCCCGGGTCGCTGCGATGGCCAGGAACCGCTTGGGGCTACGACTGCGGGCCGGGGCCTCGCGGGCTCCCTTCGCCAAGTTCAGCTTCGCGACAGCTCGACTTCGGCTTCGATTTCGACCGGAATCCGGAACGGAAGCTCGGCCAGGCCGACGGCGCTGCGCGCATGCGAGCCCCGCTCGGGCCCGAAGACGGCAATGACGAGGTCGGTGAAACCGTTGATCACCGCGGGCTGGCGAACGAACCCCGGCGCCGAGTTGACCATGCCGAAGACCCGGGTCCAGCACGCGATGCGCTCGAGACTACCCAGTTCCCGCTTCAAGCTTCCCAGGATCGCGAGGCCGGTGAGCCGGGCTGCCACGTACGCTTGTTCTTCGCTGACCTCGGCGCCGACCTTTCCGAGAGGCTGCGCCAAGCTGCCGTCCGCGTTGGTGGGGCCGTGTCCGGACACGATGGCGCGCGAGCCGACGACGCGCACCCAAGGAAAGGGCAGCACGATGCCCGGCGGCAGCTTCAACGGCGCAGGCAGCGCGTAGCCCAGCGCAGCGATGCGTTCCTCGGCGGTTGGCATTGAGGCTCTCCTGTGGATCAGGGCTTCTAATGTCCGACGCGATAGGCTCGAAACCGACCTTGGTCGTCGGGATCTGCAAACATCGAAGAGGGCCAAAACCGTCCGCCACGCCACCATCACGCACGTGCTTGCAGCATGTCGGCTGTTCGGTAGGATAGCGAGAGTTGGATACTGCGAAGTCATTCAGGAGTGAACCTTGTCGATTAGGTCTCTCGCTGGTCTCGATCATGTCGTGTTCGTCGTCCGCGATCTTGCGGCCAGCCAGCAGTTGTGGGCTGACTTCGGCTTCTCGGTCTCACCGTGCGGATATCATCCCGATCACATGGGAACGGCGAACCACACCATCATGCTGGGGGAGGACTACATCGAGATCGTGGGCGTGCTGAAACCAACTGGCCATAACGAGAAAAGCCGCGAGTTTCTAACGCATCACAGCGAAGGAATAGAACGGATAGCCTTCACCACTGATGATGCCGAAGCGACGGCTGCCGACTTGAGAGCGAACAGCCTGCAGGCGATAGGCCCTCTCGATTTCAGCCGCCCTGTGGATCTGCCTGACGGTCGAAAATCTGTCGCGAGTTTCCGGACCCTGTTCTGGCCGGTGAGCGAACGCCCCGCCGGCATGCGAATTTTTGCTTGCCAGCATTTGACGCGAGACACCGTGTGGATACCTGAGCTGACGCGCCACGCAAACACAGCGAGGCGGATCGCCCGCATGGATGTACAAACCAACGATCCGAAGGCTGCAGCAGCGCACATGAGCCGATTGATTGGGACACCTGCCGGTAGAACGATAGATGGCTATCCGATCATTCGCTCCGGCGGAAACCGTGCAAGCATTGTGTTCCTGGATCGCAAAGGCGTTGCGGCCCGACATTCGGCGATCGCTGACAGCAACAAGATGTCTGACGGGTGCGTCGCTCTTGCCATCCAAGCCGATGACTTGGGAACGGCCTCGGGCAAGAAATCGCGGTTCACGTCTGGAACGGACCGCACCATCAAATATGCCCCCGCCGACGCCAATGGAGTGATCCTGGAATTCACGACTGAGGTGGAGGCGCCTTAGATCGGATCACCGGTCCGAAAGCCGCGCTGGCGCTATCCGCGTCATGAAAGGGTAGATTATGAAGATCTTGGTCATGGGGACTGGCGGTATTGGTGGATACTTTGGCGGCCGGCTTGCGGCAGCCGGGCAAGATGTGACCTTCATTGCTAGGGGCGCACATCTGGACGCAATCCGCCGCGACGGTCTGCAGATATTGAGCGCCAACGGAAACGTTACGATCAAGCCCGCCAAGGCCGTCGGAGATCCGTCCGAAGCTCAAGCTCCAGAGATCGTCATCTTTGCCACCAAGCTTGGTGACACTGCGCAGGCGGCGAAAGCTCTAAGGCCCGTTGTCCACTCAGGCGCTACTGTCATCTCACTTCAAAACGGAGTAGAAGGCCCAGATTTGATTCAGACCGTACTACCCGATGTGCACGTAGCTCCGGGGGTTGCTCGGATATCGAGCCACATCGCTCGTCCGGGTGTAATCGAGCACAAGGCGCAAGCTGGACGGATCGAATTTGGCGAACCCGACGGACGCTCAAACCCAAAGCTTGAAGCATTCCATCGCGCGTGCAAAGAAGCCGACATTGATGCGGTATTGGGGCCTGAGATCCGCTACAATGTTTGGATGAAGTTCGCTTCACTTGCGCCAAGCTCTGGTCTTATGACCTTGACCGACGCACCTTACGGGCTTGTCCGGGAAACACCGGGCACGCGAGTGTTGTTCGAGGAAGCAGTCCGCGAAGTAATCGCCGTTGGCCGAGCAGCGGGTGTTCCGTTCAAGCCTGACGACTTTGCGACAATTATGAAGATCGTGGATAGTAGCCCGCGAGAGATGGTGACTTCTATGGTCGTTGACCGACGTGCGGGCAAGCCACTCGAAGTCAACTATTTTTCGGGAACGCTAGTGCGCATGGGAGAGAAGCTCGGGGTCCCGACTCCGACGCACAAGTTTATTACCCAAGCCCTATCGATCTGGGCTGACGGGAGGAAAGGATAGATTGGCCTTCCGGAGGATTGTGTCCTGTGGACCAGCAGCCCGGCCTTGGGGCATTCGAACGGCCCAGGATAGGTTGTTTCGCCTCCGTAGCTTTGCGTGTTCCAACGGAAGCTCTGGGCGAAAGCGGACTGCGAACGACAAGACGTGATCCGATCACGCCCAATGGCGCTCAGGGTCATGAAGGTCAGTCGTCGGTCAACCGCCGCAGGCTCGAAGCTCACCCTAAAGCTGCCAGTCTGTGCCGTTCTTGACAAGTCCGGCCGCTGGTCCCCTGATACCGACCGTGATGGCAGCCGGACGGTTTCGGTGGTCAGGGCCAGATTCGGACTCTCGGCCAAAGCCGCAGAGTGCAGTGCATCATCGCTTTCCGAGCCGCCGCTGGAATAACCCTGTATTGCGCTATCGCAGTGATGGCCAGAGGCGTAGACTGCGCATGAATACTTTCGGGGGTGAGAAGTCGTTCCGCGCAAAGTCATCGCCGCATTCGGGGTTTCAGTCCTGTTGCTACCTTGACCTAGCCGAAAGCCTGAAAGGTGATCGCATGAGGCGGCGGGAGTTCATCGGTCTCCTCGGCGGTGCGGCTGCGGCATGGCCGCTCGCTGCCCGTGCCCAGCAGCCGACGATGCCGGTGGTCGGGTTCCTGCGCAGCGCGCCGCTCTCGGGCTCGGAACACCTCGTGGCCGCGTTCCGCCAGGGCCTGAAGGAAGCGGGGTATGTCGAGGGCCAGAACGTGGCGGTCGACTATCGCTCAGCCGAAAATCAGAACGACCGATTGCCGGGGCTGGTCGCTGACCTGATCCGCCGCCCAGTCGCCGTGATCGTCGGAAATCTTCCTCCGGCGGTCGCGGCCAAGGCCGCAACCACAACGGTGCCGATCGTGTTCGCAACTGGCAGCGACCCGGTCCATGACGGCCTCGTCGCCAGCCTCAGCCGGCCGGGCGGCAACATAACGGGCGTGACCTTTTTCTCCGCCCAGCTGGGCGGGAAGCGACTGGATCTCTTGCGCCAGCTCGCACCCTCGGCGGCGACGATCGCCGTGCTGGCGGGTCCAGAAAACTCCAGCACCGTGGCGGAACGAAGCGACGTGCAGGCCGCGGCGCAAGCTGTCGGGCAGCAACTCGTCATTGTCGATGTCGGCAGCGACCGCGACTTCGAGCCAGCCTTCAGAACGTTCGTCCAACGTGGGACGCGAGCGCTGCTCGTCAGTGGTTCCGCGTTCATGTTCTCCCATCGGGAGCAGATCGTCGCGCTGGCGGCGCGCCATGGATTGCCGGCGAGCTATGAACAGCGCGAGTACGTCACGGCCGGTGGCCTGATGAGCTATGGAACAAGCATTACGGACGCCTATCGCCTGGTCGGTATTTACGTCGGACGGATTCTCAAGGGCGAGAAGCCAGCCGACATGGCGGTCCAGCGGCCGACCAAGTTCGAGCTTGTGCTTAACGTGAAGACGGCGAAGACGCTGGGGCTGACCATCGTACCCCTGTTGCTCGCCCAAGCCGACGAGGTGATCGAATAGGTGGTCAGGTCAGGAGCATTTTGTTTGCTGCGATGCAGCGATGACCGGTATGGGTCACAAACGGGCGTGAGCATCTGCAACAAGAAGTGTCAACAGAGGGTACTTACTCGATGACGTTGTCGGCACGTGCGAGTAGCGTGAGCGGAATAGTAAGTCCAAGCGCCTTCGCAGTTTTGAGATTGAGCACCAGTTCGAACTTGGTGGGCTGCTCGACTGGCAGGTCAGCGGGCTTGGCGCCCTTGAGGATCTTGTCGATGTAGAGGGCCGAGCGCCGAAAGAGATCAAGGATGTCAGCTGAATAGCTCATCAGCCCG
>JANNSW010000252.1:0-2695 GCA_031403055.1 Hyphomicrobiaceae bacterium
TTGATCAGCCCTGTCACGCGGTCGAGATCGCCGAGTGCCTGCTTCATGCCGGCAAGCGCGTTGATGCCCGTGAGGCGCGCCGCCGCGATGCCCTGCTCCAGCGTCACCGTCTCGCCGAGCCGGCCCGGATGCACAGGATCGCCGTGCCGGTCCGCCGGCACATGCCCCGACAAATGCAACACGTTGCCGATGATGTGGAACGGCTTCATCGTACCGTAGGTCGCGCCATAGTAGCTCTTACCCTCGGGCATGGGCAGCACGACGCCCATCTGCTCGAGGCGTTTCTCGACTGTCATGCTCTCCTCCTCAGCCGTTCAGGCCTCGTCCTTGCGCTTGAACCGGACGCCGCCTCAACTGAGCCCGAGCCGGTCGAGCGCCTGATAACAGGGATAGATCACGCGCGCGGCGGCAGCCTTGACCGGCTGCCAGGGATACCGCCAGACGCCGTCGACGACCTCGAGCGGCACATCCTCGAGCGTCCGGCGCTCCGCGAGAAACTCTCCGAATGCTCGCCCGATGCTCGGCGCGAGCGCCACGCCCCGGGTGGAGAACCCGCCGAGCCAATACACCTCTGGCGCCAGCACCTGCACGCGCGGCAGGTAGTCGCGCGTGATGGCGCACCACCCCTCCCAATAGCTATCGAGCGCGACACCCTGCAGCTCCGGATAGATCTCGGCCATCCGCCGGCGCGCATGCGCCTGGGAATAGGCACGGCGATTGGCCAGCGCGAACACGGCCCCGCCCGAGATCACCCGCCCCTCGATATCGAAGCGATGGAAGCCGCCCGATCGGCGCAGGTCGGTAAAGCAGAGCTCGCCCGGATTGACCCGAGCCTTGAGCTCGGCGGGCAGCGGCACCGTGGTCACGTGGAACAGATGCACCGGTACGGCCGAGCGCTCCTCGTCGGCAACCAGCGGCGCGGTGTAGCCATTGGTGGCGAGCAGCACCTTCCGCGCCCGCACGCGGTGGCCGTTGACGGTCAGCACCAGATGGCCATCCGCCCGGCCGATCGCCGTGACTGCACTGCGCTCATGGATCGCCGCCCCTTCCTGGGCCGCCGCCCGCGCGAGCCCCAGGCACAGGGCCCAGCCGTTCAAGTGGATGCCGCTGGCATGGTACCAGCCGCCCAGATAGCGAGCGCCCCCGGTCATGTCGTGGAACGACTTGGCATCGAGCCAGCGGACGGCAGCGCCCAGCGCCCGCCAATCGTCATGGATGGCCTTCACTTTCCGCAATGCCCGTTGCGAATGGGCGGGCTGGATCCAGCCGTTCTGGCGCGCGTCGCAAGCGATCTGGTAGCGGTTGATCAGCTCCATCAGCCGGTCGGGGCCCGCGCCCACGAGCTCGACCAGGGCGTTGCCTCGCCTCGTGCCGATCAATCCGGGGACGCTGCTCGGCCGGACGGCGCCGGGAAAATGCGGAACCGCAAAGCCCCCCGTCCGGCCGGAGGCGCCGCAGCCGATCGTGCCGGCTTCGAGCAGCACCACGTCGAGGCCGGCTGCCGAGGCATGCAGCGCCGTCGACAGGCCCGTGAAACCGCCGCCGACGACTGCCAGATCGCAATCGCGGTCCTCCCCGAGCGCGGGCCGCTCGACCCGGGGCTCTTTGCCGTTGCGCAGCCAGCCGACGCCCTGCATCGTGGCATCGATGCGCTCGAATGCGCCCATCCTCGACCTGCCCCTCCCGGTCTCAACCGCCCGCCGCCACTCGGCAAGCCGGTTGCCATTTGTTAAAACACGCCGTCACCACGCTCAATCGAAGCCCCGAGGAGAAGCCATGCCTCAGCAGCGACTTCCCTTCTCCGAGATCGCAGCCGCCGATTGCGAGCAGATCGGCCGAAGCCTCGCGGCCGCGGGTGCCGACTGGCATTATCATGTGCTCGGCCCCACGTGCGTCTACAATCCACGGCCTGGGAGCCATGCGTTCCTGATCGAGAATGCGGACACGGGAGCGGCGCTCTGCGCGTTCTCGCCCGCGAGCTTCGCCGGCCTTGCCAAGCGCCTGGTGTCATTGCTGCATGGCGCCGATATCGGGGCCGACGCCGTGATCGATCCCGACCCCTACGCGCCCCCGCTCGTGCGCTCCGTGCGCGCCTGCGTCGCCGCGCGCGAGGTCTGGCACCACCACATGATGAAGCCCGGTTGCCAGCTCAATCCTGAGCCAGCGCGCTACGTCATCACCCTCGAGCGGGCGTCGCGACCCGGCATCGAGACTCTCGTCTCGATTGCCGAGCCGCGCGAGGCGCTGAAGGAGATCGAGGTTCTCTACTTCAGCAGCCGATGAGCGGATCGCGCCGCTCAGGATTTGGTGACGACGGCCTCCAGCGGCGCCGACTCTCGCCACATGGCTGCGCGTCGGCTCGACGAGCAGCAGCTCGAGCCGACGGGCGCCAGGACGACAGCCGAGGGCCTCGGCCCGACCTAAGGACACTCCGAACAATAACCACTACGTGTTGTCGTCAAGTCGAGCACGGGATCTGTAGGGTGCAATAGGCCTGCTTCAGGCCGTATTGCACCACCCCGGATCGCAACGCCAGCCGAAGGTGCAATACGGCAAAGGTGCCTATTGCACCCTACGCCAAGGCACAACCGCTCGCGAAAAAGATTCAGTTATTGTTCTGGCTGTCCTAAGTCCCGCACCCGACGCTCGCGATCGCCGCGATCTCGACGTTCACATCGGGCACCGGGAAGGCTAC
>JANNSW010000253.1:0-3080 GCA_031403055.1 Hyphomicrobiaceae bacterium
CCGAGACCAATGCTCCCTACCGTCCCTTTTGGAAGGGGATGGAGTTTGACGAACATAAGTGTGGGTTGCTGCCCACGCCCCCAACGGATACTTCAAACGTAAATGATTCGTAGGCTGCCAAGAAGAGCTAACTGAATCCCCTAGCTTTGACAAAGCGGGTGTAACTATTCTGTCACTAACGGTTGTACCTGCAACGCTTTGAGCATTGTTGACCTGATCGACTCCTCCCCTGATTTCATGCCGGGCAATCCTACCCATTCCCCAGCAGCCGCCCGCGCAGATAATCGAGCTGGTCGAAATTGCTGTAGCGGATCGTCAGCACGCCGCTTTCGCCGGAGCCGCGCTTGACCTCGACTTTCAGGCCCAAGGCCTCGGCGACCTCTTTCTCGAAGGCCAGCGTATCGGTGTCCTTGTCGCGTTTCTTGCGGGTCTCGGCGCCGGCGGGGCGTTGCACCAGGGCCTCGACCTCGCGGACGTTCAGGCCCTTCGCCACAATCATGCCAGCGAGGCTTTCGGCGTCCTCGCGCCCCACCAGCGCGCGACCGTGACCGGCTGACAAAGTGCCGTCCTGGACGAGTTTTTGCACGACATCGGGCAACCGCAACAGCCGCAGCGTATTGGCCACGTGGCTGCGGCTCTTGCCGATGATCTGGGCGAGATCGTCCTGGTTGTATTCGAAGCGCTCGACCAGCTCCTTGTAGCCGCGCGCCTCCTCGATGGCGTTCAGATCGGCGCGCTGGACATTTTCGATGATCGCGAGCTCGAGCACCTCCTTGTCGGAGAGCTCGCGAACGATCACCGACACGGTGCGCAGCCCCGCCTTCTGACAGGCACGCCAACGACGCTCGCCGGCGACGATCTCGAATGCCTGGCCACCCATATCGGCTTTGGGGCGGACGATCAGGGGTTGCACCAGGCCGCGCTCGCGGATCGAGGAGGCCAACTCCTCCAATTCGGGCTCGTTGAAGGTCTGGCGCGGGTTCAACGGGCTTGAGAATACCTGCTCGATCGGCACGACGCGCTGCTGGCCCTCGTTGGGGAGCTTCTGGAGTGCGTCGGCCGGCTCGCCGATCAGCGAAGCAAGGCCGCGACCGAGCCGGCTGCGGGGTGCGGGTGCCGCCATGGACATGGGTGTTCTCCGTTCAATCCGGTTGGAGCGGATGGCCGCTTCAGGCCGCCCTGTAGGTGCGCTCGCGGGCGATGATCTCCTCGGCGAGCTTGATGTAGGCGAGGCTGCCGGGGCTGCGCACATCGTAGGAAAGGATCGGCATGCCGTGCGAAGGGGCCTCGGCCAACTTCACATTGCGCGGGATCACGCTCTGGTAGACTTTCTCGCCGAAGAACTTGCGCACGTCGCGCGCCACGTCCTTCGACAGGTTCGCGCGGTCGTCGTGCATGGTCAGCACAACCCCATGGATGTCGAGGCCCGGATTGAGCGTCGCCTTGATGCCGTCGATGGTTTCCTTCAACTGCGAGAGCCCTTCGAGGGCGAAGAACTCGCACTGCACCGGCACCAGCACGGAATTGGCGGCGGCAAGCGCATTCACCGTCAGCACGCTGAGGCTCGGTGGGCAGTCGATCAGCACGTAGGAATAGGGGACCTCGTCGGCGCGCGCCTTCTGATTGGCGTAGAGGGCGGCGATGGCGTCACGCAGGCGGAAATTGCGGTTGGGGACGTTCAACAGCTCGGTTTCGAGCCCGACCAGGTCCGCATTGGCCGGCGCGATCAGCAAATTCCTGACCGCCGTCGGCAGCGCCGCCTGGGCGAGGCTCGCTTTGGCGGAGAGCACGTCATAGGTGGTGATATGGCGCCGCTCGGGAGCGATGCCGAGGCCGGTCGAGGCATTGCCTTGCGGATCGGTATCGACGATCAGCACCTTCTCGCCGGTGGCGGCGAGCGCCGTGCCGAGATTGATGGCGGTCGTGGTCTTGCCGACCCCGCCCTTCTGATTGACGATCGCAAACGTGCGTATGCTCGGTCGGCCGTAGGTGTTCGCCATTGGGTCACTCGCCCTTTTCCAAGTCATCCAGCGCAGTCAGCTCAATTACGCGGCCACTCGGTTCAGTCAGGCTCGGATGCAGCGTGGCTTCGAAACGCCAGGCCTTGCGGGCCTCGGCGATCTCGGCCTCCACCTCGCGCCCCTTCAAGAACAGGCCGGCGGTGCCGGCGGAAAAAAAGGGTCGAGCCAACTGCAGCAGCTTGCCCAATGGAGCGAGCGCACGCGCGCAGACAACGCCGATATCGGCTCCATTATGCCCGATGCGAAGTGATTCGATGCGATCATTGTGGATTTCCACAGGGGCCCCGGTCTGGCGGGCCACATCGCGCAGGAATGCACATTTCCGGGCATTGCTCTCGGCCAGATGCATTTTGAAGCCGGGCCGGTCGGCGCTCATGATGGCAACGACGAGGCCCGGAAATCCCGCGCCGGAGCCAAGATCGAGCCAGGTGTGGGCTGCCGCGGGCGCGAGCGCGACGAGTTGGGCGCTGTCGGCGACGTGGCGGTGCCAGACCTGAGCCATGGTGCCGGGTGCGACCAGATCCTGGACCTTCGACCAACGCTCGAGCAGCTCGACATAGAGGGTCAGACGGCCGAGCGTTTCACGTGAAACGGCAAAGGCGGTCGCGAAGGCCTCGGGTGTGGTGATTCCTTTCAACTCATCGCCCATCATGACCTGTCATCGTGCTCATTTCGAAGATCCCGGGTCGGCCATTCGGCCGCCCGGGATGCCGGGTGGGGAGAGGACGGGGGTCATTCGGCGACAGCGCGGCGGCGGGGCCGTTTCAGGTGGGCGAGCAGCAGCATGATCGCTGCCGGTGTAATGCCATCGATGCGCGCGGCCTGGGCGAGCGTTGCCGGCCGATGGCGCAGGAGCTTCTGGCGGACCTCGTTGGAAAGGCCGGGAATGAGCGCGAAATCGAAGTCGGGTGGAAAGCTCACGCCTTCGTCGCGGCGCATGGCATCGATGTCGGCCTGCTGGCGGTCGAGATAGACGGCATAGTGGGCATCGACGGCGACTTGGGCGGATGTCCTGGGGCCGATCTCGCCGAGGGCGGGCCAGATCCGTGCCAGCGCGTC
>JANNSW010000254.1:0-2885 GCA_031403055.1 Hyphomicrobiaceae bacterium
GGAGAAGGACAACATACGATCGCCGACGAGATGGATGAGGTTGCGGTGAAAGGATTGCATCGCATCGAGACACGCGACGAACACGGTGATGTCTGCTGTGCCACGCTCGAACTCAGATATCGACGCATCCACGTCTTGCCGCCGATCGGTGCGGATTCCGGTGATGGCGGACAGGGTTTCCATTTGAAGGCGGCCACCGATTACGGTCGAAGGCGGACTGCATTATGGTGATTGCGGACAGCGGCTCCCGTCGACAGTTGCATGGGGTCAGGCGGCGGTCTTTTCGTCAAGTCCTGAGCGTTTGGCGGCGGCCTTGCGCAGGCTGTCGCCCTTGAGTGTCAATCGATGCGCGTTGTGCACGAGGCGGTCGAGAATGGCGTCGGCAACCGTCGGGTTGGCGATGGTCTCGTGCCAGTGCTCGACGGGCAATTGGCTGGTCACGATTGTGCTACCCCGGCCATGCCTGTCATCGACGATTTCCAGAAGGTCGCGGCCCTGGTCCGGCGTCAGATTGGCGAGCCCCCAGTCGTCGAGGATGAGCAGTTCGACGCGGGCAATGCTCTTCAAGAGCCGCGCACGGCGGCCGTCCCCGCGCGCGAGAGCCAAGGCATCGAACATGCGCGGCACTCGTTGGTAGAGCACCGCGCGGTCGTCGCGGCAGGCTTTGTGCGCGAGGGCGCAAGCGATCCAACTTTTGCCGACGCCGGTCGGCCCAATGACGATCAGGTTCTGATGTTGATCGATCCAGTCGCCGGCGGCGAGCTTGGCCAACAGCGCCTTGTCGAGCCCGCGCGGCGCTTTCATATCGACGTCCTCGATGACGGCTGCCTGGCGGAGCCCGGCGAACTTCAGCCGGCTGTCGAGCCGCTTGTTTTCGCGGCTGGTCGCTTCGCGGTCGACAAGCAAGCCAAGCCGTTCCTCGAAGCTCAGGGCGGCCACATCGGGTAATCGTCGCTGTTCTTCGAGCGCCTTCGCCATGCCGGCGAGGCCAAGACCGATCAGCCGTTGTTCGGTTGGATGCGTGAGCATTGTCTGTCCTCTTTCCATTTCACTCGCCTGATGATCACATCCGCGGTTGGGCTCAGTGGAAGTAGCCGGAGCCGCGGATGTTGCCGTGCCGGATCGGCGGTGTGTCCGGCGTCGGTTCGACGGCAAAGGCTTTGTCGAGCCCATGCTTGAGGATCGAGGCGATCGAGCCGTAGCTGATGGCGCCGATTGTGTTGCCGCGCCTGGACGCGGCTTCGAGGCGGGTTGTGCCGTAACTTCGCCCAAGCCCGATAATGCCGAGACACGAGCGGAAGCCTTGCTCCGGGTGCGGCTTGGCTTTCATGATCGCCTCGAACAGCGCGACCGTCGCCGGGCCGACCTTGGCCGCTTCACTCATCATCTTGGCCGGCGTCCATTCGGCGTAGCGGCGATGCGCGCTCGGCATGTGCTCTGTGATGGTCGTGTGCCGGCTGCGCACGGGCGAGAACACATGGCTCGCGACGCGCTGGCCATTATGGAAGATCTCGACCGTCTTGGTTGTGATGCGTGCCTCTACGATCTCGCGGATCAGCTTCGAGGGCACCGAGTAATAATGGCCGGCGATCTCAATGTGATAATCGGGTGCGACCCGCGCACGCTTCCAATCCGCATAGCTGTAGGTCGTCTCGGGCAGCGAACTGAGCGCCGGGCGATCGATTGCTTCCAAAAGAGCGGCGCGGCTCTGGCCGATCTTGCGCATGACTTTGGCGTTGATGGCCGCGACACAGTCACGGATCGCCATGTTCAACTCCGCGAGCGAGAAGAACGTTTGATTGCGCAACTTCGCCAGCACGAAGCGCTCGACGATTTGCACCGCCACTTCGACCTTGGCCTTGTCACTCGGCTTGACGATGCGCGTCGGCAGCACCACGCAACCGTAGTGGTCGGCCAGGTCCTGATAGGTCCGGTTGATGCCGGGTTCGTAACGCGACGGCTTGGTGATGCCAGCCTTCAGATTATCCGGCACCAGCGCCTTCGGCACACCATCGATCGCCGCCAGCGCGTTGACATGGGCGCCAACCCAGTCCGGCAGAGTCTCGGTCCAGCGGGCTTCGGCGTAGGTGTAATTGGACGCGCCGAGGGCTGCGACGAAGATGCGGGCGCGATGCGCGACGCCGGATGCCGGATCGACGACCGCAATCGTGTCGCCTGCCCAATCGACGAATAGCTTCTCGCCCGCTGAGTGGGTCTGCCGCATCGTCGGCGAGATGCACTTCTTCCACTCCCGATAGCGTTCGCAGAACCAACTGTAAGCGTAACCCCGGACGTGCTCGGCGCGGTATTCCTGCCAGAGCAGCGTCATCGTCACGCCGCGCCGCTTCATCTCGGCATGGATGTACGACCAGTCGGGCTCGGGGCCGACTTCGGATGCGATCGTATCCGGTGGCGGGAACAGGCGCCGCTCGAGTTCGGCGTCATCAAGCCCATCCGGGAGCGGCCATGCCAGCCCGGCAATAGCCGCGCGCTGCACGTAATCGCTGACCGCCGTCCGGCCAATCCCGGTTGCTTCGCTGACCCGGCGACGGCTCATGCCCATCGCGTGCGTCAGCCGCAGCACGTCGCGTATTTTTTTCATCGACACTCTCTCCGCCGGCATCGCTCACCCCCTGGTTGCCAGGGAGCCCGATCAGCTGATTCGAATGTCGACGGGGGCGCTGTTCAGGCCGCCATCACCTGCTGTCCGCAATCACCATTACAGTGTCCGCCTTCCACCGGAACCGGTGTCCGCGTTGCACCGGAATCCGCACTCATACCCGAGATCGTGTCTGAAGCGACCCCGTCAAGCGGAGAAAGCAATCACCGCCTTTCTGGCCCGATCGTCTCGCCTTAGCACGCCGAGCCGGTGGGCGTCGGCTTTG
>JANNSW010000255.1:0-2157 GCA_031403055.1 Hyphomicrobiaceae bacterium
CGCGGCCTGTGCGCGGTGCGCGGCTCCCGCATGCTCGCGATCGGCGGCGGCAGCAACACGGCAGCGTGCGGCACTTGCGCGATCAGGTCGCAGGCGCGATGCTCGGCGTGTGGCTGCCGTTGCCGCGCGATTGCCACGCCACGCTCGCCGCGAGCGGTGAGCCGATGTGCCGGGTCGCCGGCGTTGGGAAGGAGTGCCCGCCTTGAGCGACTATTACGATCTCGGCGACTACAGCCTGCCGGTCTCGACCGGCGTGCCGGAGGCGCAGGTCTGGTTCGATCGCGGCCTGATGTGGTGCTATGGCTTCAACCACGACGAGGCGATCGTCTGCTTTAGCAAGGCGCTCGACGCCGATCCCCGCCTCGCCATGGCGCACTGGGGCATCGCCTATGCGGCCGGGCCCAACTACAACAAGCCGTGGGAAGCCTTCGACGCCGAAGACCTGACTCGCTGTCTCGCCGCGACACGCGCTTCGATTGAGCGCGCGATCGGCCTCGCAACCCAGGCGAGCGCCCTGGAGCAGGCTCTCATCCAGGCGCTCGCAGCGCGCTGCCCGGCGACGGCGCCCGCCGACCTCGCGTCCCTGAACGACGCCTATGCGGCTGCGATGCGTCCGGTCTACCGACAGTTTCCCCGGCATCCCGACGTGGCGACGCTCTACGCCGAAGCCATGATGAACCGCACGAGCTGGAAGCTCTGGGACTTGCGCTCCGGACAATCGACCGCCGGCGCCGACACGGAGCGCATTGTCGAGGTGCTGGAGCAGGGCCTTGCCGACAATGCCGCGGCAGGCCGCAAACCCCATGCCGGGCTGCTGCACATGTACATCCACACCACGGAGATGTCGCCGACGCCCGAGCGGGCGCTGCAGGCCTGCGATCAGCTGCGCGGGCTCGTGCCCGACAGCGGCCATCTCCAGCACATGGCGACCCATATCGACGTGCTCTGCGGCAACTACCAGTCGGTCGTCGACTGGAACTCGGCCGCCATCCGCGCCGACGAGCTGTACGTCGCCCGCGCGGGCGCACTCAATTTCTACAGCTTCTACCGCTGCCACAACTACCACTTCAAAGCCTATGGCGCGATGTTCCTCGGCCAGCTCGCTCCGGCCATGGCGGCGGCCGAGGCGATGGTGGCGAGCCTGCCGGAGGAGCTGTTGCGCATCACCTCGCCACCCATGGCCGACTGGCTGGAGGCGTTCGTTCCGACCGACTTCCACGTGCTGATCCGCTTCGGCAAATGGGAGGAAATCCTCGCCAAGCCGCTGCCGCGTGACGCGGCGCTGTTCTGCTACACCACCGCAACCGCCCACTACGCCAAGGCCGTCGCCGCAGCCGCGCTCGGCCGACTCGAGGAGGCCGACCGGCAGGCGATCCTGTTCGAGGCGGCGAGCGCCCGCGTTCCCGACAGCCGCAAGGTCATGAACAACACCTGCCGCGACGTGCTGGCGATCGCGCGCGCGATGATGCGGGGCGAGATCGCCTATCGCCGCGGCCGCCATGACGAGGCCTTCGCCCACCTGCGCCGCTCGGTCGAGCTCGACGACACCCTGCCTTATGACGAGCCCTGGGGCTGGATGCAGCCGGCGCGGCATGCGCTCGGTGCTCTCCTTCTCGAGCAGGGCCGCTTCGCGGAGGCCGCCGCCGTCTACGAGGCCGATCTCGGCTTCGACCGGACGCTGCCGCGCGCCTGCCAGCACCCCGACAACGTCTGGAGCCTCGCGGGCTATCACGACTGCCTCACCCGCCTCGGCCGCGGCGCGCAAGCCCGCCTCATCGCACCCCGCCTCGCCATCGCCCGCGCCCGCGCCGACGTGCCGGTGAAAGCGTCGTGCTTCTGCCAGCTCGGGAGCCGGAAGTGAATTGATCCCGGCCGCCTGCCCTGACCGGGGCACCGGCGAGGCACCCGCCTCAGTGATTGTCGCGCGGCACGCCGTGCTTGCGGGCGATCGATTGGTACTTGACCGCCGGCTTCAGCACCATGCCGCGGTCGAGCTGATCGACGATGCCGCGCTGGATCTCCTGCCAGGGCGTCTGGTGGTCGGGGAAGGGATAGCCGCCTGCTGCTTCGAGGGCCTGCCGCCGGCTGGCGAGCTCGGCTTGGGGGAGCAGCATGTCGGCGGTTGCGCGCTTCAGGTCGATGCGGATGCGGTCGCCT
>JANNSW010000256.1:0-14140 GCA_031403055.1 Hyphomicrobiaceae bacterium
GATGAGCGTGAGCTTGGGCACGTTGGCGGTCGCAACCGCCGTCACCATCTTGGCGCCGTCCTTGGCGATGCCGCCCGCCTCGTACTTCGAGCCGACCATGAAGCCGGTGATGTTCTGCAGGAACACGAGCGGGATGCCGCGCTGGGCGCACAGCTCAATGAAATGGGCGGCCTTGAGCGCCGACTCCGAGAACAGGATGCCGTTGTTGGCAACGATGCCGACCGGCACGCCGGTCAGGTGCGCAAAACCGGTGACGAGGGTCTCGCCGTAGTGCCGCTTGAACTCGTCGAATTTGGATGCGTCGACGATCCGCGCGATCACCTCGCGCACGTCGTAGGGCTGGCGCGTGTCAGCGGGAATGATTCCGCCGATCTCGCCGGCGCCGTAGCGCGGCGCGCACGGCTCGCGCAGATCGAGGCCCGCGCCCGCCTCCCGATTGAGGCCGGCGACGATGGCACGCGCCCGATCGAGCGCGTCGGCGTCATGATCGGCCAGGTGATCGACCACGCCCGAGCGGCGTGCATGCAGGTCGCCCCCGCCCAGGTCCTCGGCCGTGACCACCTCGCCGGTCGCGGCTTTGACGAGCGGCGGGCCGCCGAGGAAGATCGTGCCCTGCTCGCGCACGATGATGCTTTCATCCGACATGGCGGGAACATAGGCGCCCCCCGCCGTGCACGAGCCCATCACGACCGCGATCTGGGGAATACCGGCCGCCGACATGCGGGCCTGGTTGAAGAAGATGCGCCCGAAATGGTCGCGGTCGGGGAACACCTCGTCCTGATTGGGCAGGTTGGCGCCGCCGGAATCAACGAGATAGATGCAAGGCAGCCGGTTCTCGGCGGCGATCTCCTGGGCGCGCAGGTGCTTCTTCACGGTCAGCGGATAATAGGTGCCGCCCTTGACGGTCGCATCGTTGCAGACGATCACGCATTCCCGGCCCGCGACCCGGCCAATGCCGGTGATGATGCCGGCGGCGGGCACCGGCTCGTCATAAACCTCGTAGGCAGCGAGCGCGGAAAGCTCCAGGAGCGGCGAGCCCGGATCGATCAGTCGCTTCACGCGCTCGCGCGGCAGCAGCTTGCCGCGGCCGGTATGGCGCTTGCGCGCGTCCGCGCTGCCGCCTTCCGCGATCGTCGCCAGCAGCCGGCGGAGCTGCTCGACCTGCCCGGCCATGGCGGCAGCATTCGCCTGGAAGGCGTCGGACGACGGATTGATGCTCGTTCTGAGGATGGTCACGGCTGGTGCCCGCTAACGAATGCATTCGATGGTGACGCCGATCGCGAGCTTCGTCCAGTGCCGATCGGCGGTCATGACCGGCAAGCCCTCGCGCAGCGCGAGCGCGAGGCAGGCGCGATCGCCGAGCGAGAGGCCGAGGTGCTTGGTGGCGGACCTCAATCCTCCTGTACCGCGTGCAAGGTCGAGCGAGAAGGTGACGAGGCGGACAGCACCCGATGTGAGAATGGCCTCGAACTGCGCTGGGGATTTTTGAATCTCATCATGTTTGCCAAAAACCTCGGCCGCATTGACACTAGACATGACTGCTCGACTCAGGGTCGCAGCAACGCGGTCGGCGCCCCTTTCCTGGAAAATCAGTGCCAGTATGGCCGAGCTGTCGAGCACGATGTCAGTCATCGTCACTGCGGTCTGGCTCGTCCTCGCCCCAGAGCGCGCGTCGCTCGCGCAGGAATTCGTCGACGACGCTGTAGCCGGGCGGATAGGCGCCCTTCACGGTTTCCTGCGCGCGCCGGATCAGCTCCATCAGAGAGAAAACCTTGAGCTCCGTGCCGTCGAATGCTCCGATCAGCGTATCGCCTTCCTTCACGCCCATCCGGCGGCGCACGTCGGCCGGGATCACCACACGGCCGCCGGGGCCGAGGGTGAGGCGCATGTGCTCGACGGTCGGGCTTTCACCGCCGGGATGCGTGCCAACAGCCGGTGAAAGCCCCGGCTGAGCCTGTTCGGCGAATCCTTTGGGCATAGCTGGTCCTCATTTCGATTGCCGAGGGTATTCCTGGTGCGGCCGACAACCATGACAGTTCCCAGGTGATTGTCATGGAACCGTGTCCGGTGCCCAAATCAGTCCTCCTCGCCCCACATCGCCCGGCGTTCCCGAAGGAATTCATCCACGAGGCTCACATGCTCGGGATGATACTTCTTGGTGATCTCCTGCAGCCGCCGCACCTGCTCGGGGATCGTCACTAGGCGCAGCTCGCCCTCGCTGAACTCGGCGATGATCGTATCACCCTCCTTCAGTCCCATGGCCGATCGTATCTCGGCAGGGATCACGACGCGTCCGCCAGGGCCAAGCTTCAAATCCGCAGACAACACTGTTGTCTCCGCCTCGGAGCCGAGTTTGGATGGCGATTGCTCCGCAAAGCCCTTTGGCATGTCGCTCAATCCTCCTCACCCCACATGGCGCGACGCTCCTTCAGGAACTCGTCGACAGCGCTGACGCCCTCCGGATGCACACCTTTGAAGGCATCCTGCGCCTGGCGGATCAGCTCTGCGAGCGAGACGAGTTTGACATCCTTTCCATCGAATGCGCCTACAAGCGCGTCGCCTTCCTTGATGGCCAGCTGTCGCCTGATATCCGCAGGAATGACAATCCGGCCACCCGGTCCCACCGTTGCGCGAAAACACTGTGGTTGGGGGCGCCGCGGTTGAAGTGGCGGTTGAGCGGAATCCTTGACAAACTCCGCCTGACTTTCCTCCGCAAAGCCTTTTGGCATGTCGCTCAATCTTCCTCGCCCCAGATCGCGCACCGTTCCTACAGAAACTCAACCACGCCAATTACCCCTTCGGGGTAGACACCACGGAACTCCTCCTGCAGCCGCCGCACCTGCTCCATCACAGAGAAGACCTCGAGCTCAGTGCCGTCGAATGCTCCGATCAGCGGATCGCCTGCCTTCACGCCCATGCAGCGTCGCACGTCGGCCGGGATCACCACACGGCCGCCGGGGCCGAGGGTGAGGCGCATGGGCTCGACGGTCGGCTCGCTCTGGCCGGCAGCTTGCGCAATCCCATTGGACATGGCCAAAGCCCTTCCATCGTCTATATTCCGAAATCTGACATGAACTGGCATTCTTGTCAAATTCAACAAAAATGACACGAGTGAGCCCTCAAGCCGTCTCGTCGAACAGCTCCCTGCCGATCAGCCAGCGCCTGATCTCGCTTGTCCCAGCGCCGATCTCGTAGAGCTTGGCGTCGCGAAGGAGGCGGCCGGCCGGGCTGTCGTTCAGGTAGCCCATGCCGCCCAGGCACTGGATCGCCTCGAGCGCCATCCAGGTCGCCTTCTCGCCCGCATGGAGAATGGCGCCGGCCGCATCCTTGCGCGTGGTTTCGCCCCGGTCGCAGGCCTTTGCGACCGCATAAACATAAGCCCGTGCCGCCGAGAGCGTGACGTACATATCGGCGAGCTTGCCCTGCATCAGCTGGAACGTGCCAATCGCCTGGCCGAACTGCTTCCGCTCATGCACGTAGGGCACGACCAGATCCATCGCCGCCTGCATGATGCCGAGCGGACCTGCCGCCATCACCGCGCGCTCGTAGTCGAGCCCCGACATCAACACGTTGACGCCCTTGCCGGCCGTCCCCAGCACGTTCTCCTCGGGGACCTCGCAGTCCTGGAACACCAGCTCGCCCGTCTCCGAGCCGCGCATGCCGAGCTTGTCGAGCTTCTGGGCGATCGAGAAGCCTTTGAATCCCTTCTCGATCAGGAAAGCCGTGATGCCCTTGGAGCCGGCATCGGGGTCAGTCTTCCCATAAACGACGAGCACGTCGGCCTGGGGACCATTGGTGATCCAGAACTTGGTGCCATTCAGCACATAGCGGTCGCCCTTCCTTTGCGCTCTGAGGCGCATCGAGACCACGTCCGAGCCCGCGCCCGGCTCCGACATGGCGAGCGCGCCCAGGTGCTCGCCCGACACGAGCTTGGGCAGATAGCGCCGCTTCTGCGCCTCGCTGCCATTGCGGCAGATCTGATTGACGCAAAGGTTCGAATGGGCGCCGTAGGAAAGGCCGATGGAAGCTGAGGCGCGGCTCACCTCCTCCATGGCGATGGTGTGCTCGAGATAGCCCAGGCCCGAGCCGCCATACTCCTCCTCGACCGTGATGCCGAGCAGTCCCAGGCTGCCGAGCTTGGGCCAGAGCTGGCGGGGAAACACATCCGTGCGGTCGATCTCGGCCGCCAAGGGCGCGATCTCGTCGGCGGCGAAGCTGCGCACGGTGTCGCGGATCTGGTTGGCGGTGTCGCCCAGATCGTGGTCGAGCATTCTGGGCTCATTGGCGGCCATGGGTCCCTCCGTTGCGGCGCTGGTGTCGCGACATGGTAGCGCGCGGCGCCGCGATTGCCATGACTTCGATCGGGCATGGCACTC
Source organism: Hyphomicrobiaceae bacterium (assembly GCA_031403055.1). Classification (GTDB taxonomy): domain Bacteria; phylum Pseudomonadota; class Alphaproteobacteria; order Rhizobiales; family Hyphomicrobiaceae; genus JANNSW01. The sequence goes on from JANNSW010000256.1 coordinate 4,377, forward strand.
ACGGCCTTTTGATCGGCGGCGTTGCTGTTGTGATCGGCAGCACCATTGTGCCCGGCGGATCGAGCTGATTTTTTGGTTCCCTGCCACGGCCGAGCGGGTGCCAACGATGCGATCGATTTTTGCGCTGGTCGCGATCTGCTTGGCGTTCGAGCTCAGCTCCAGCCCCGGCATCGCCGTGGCACAGACCACCACGCCAGCGGCATCGGGCGCCGAGCAGGCTGGCGGGCTCCCGGCCGAGCTGCTGGCCCGGCTGCGCAAGGGCGGCCTCCACATCTTCTTCCGGCATGGTCTGACGCCGAACTACTCCGATCCTGACGGCACTCAGCTCGACAATTGCGCGACCCAGCGCAACCTCTCGAAAGAAGGGATCGAGCAAGCCATGGCCATCGGCGAAGCCTTTCGCGAGCTCGAGATCCCGACCGGCATTGTCAGGGCAAGTCCGTTCTGCCGCTGCATGGACACGGCCTGGCATGCGTTCGGGCGGTTCGAGCGCGACATGAACATCCGCCTCAACGGCGACAATCCCGATTTCCATCCCGCCGAGATCAAGATCTGGCGCAACATCCGCAATATCGCGAAGATCCTGCCGATGCCCGGCACCAACTCGATCTTCATGAGCCACGGCACGGTCGGAGAGGTGTTCGGCGCAGGCTACCTCGCCGAGGGCGAAGCGGTGATCGTCGAGCCGGACGGGACCGGCGGATGGGATCTCGTCGCGCGCGTGAAGGCCGATGAATGGAGGACCGCGCCATGAGCGGGAACCGCCGCAATGGCCCGGCGGCAGGGGCCGTGACGTTGGCCCTGCTGCTGCTGGCGATGCCTGTGGGGGCGGCCGAGACGGAGACGACACCCGGCGCCGTCACCGGAGCGACCATCGAAGCGCTGATGCCGGTGCTCGCCGCGGCCTGTCCGCTCGCCGCGCCCGAGGATGCCGCGGCTTTCGAGCGTTGCCGCTCGGCTCTGGCCGAGGCGCCGGCGTTACGTCGATGGTTGCGCGAGGAAGTGCTCTGGGGCGATCCGCAACCCGATACCGCGTTCTGGCAGCTGAAGCTCGCGCCCTTTGCCCGCGAGAGCTTCACCACCTCGGTGCTGCCGCTCTTCATGTTCAGCGGCGCCTATCGCGTTACGCGCGAGGGCACCGACAGCTGGGTCGAGCTGCGGGCCCGTGTCGCCTTCCGCAACCGGCTGCCGGCGCGTCACTATCCCTTGCCGCTCGATGCCGTGCGTGCGGGCTGGGCGGCCTTGCAGGCGACCAACGAGCTGGTGATGCGGATCGACCCGGCCGCGGGGGCCGTGTGGACGCTGCTCAGATCGCACAAGCCCGACACCGAGCCGCTGGTCCCCGGCTATGCGCCCGCCGACCCGCCCGCGGCCGATGGCCAATAAGCCGAGACCCGTTTTGCCCAGCGTCGTTGCCCGGCACGTACGTAATTTCAGTGCCTTCATCGCAACACTCGCCTTCGCACTTTCAGAGGCTCGACCGATAACCATTGCGGCAGCGCCCGGGCAACGGTGTAGTGCGCGTCAGGGATCGGGTACGGGCGAGGGCAGCCGTACCCGGCCGTGAAATGCGCGTGTTGTGAGGGAGTTGCGCATGGCGAGGAAATCTGCCCCGCGCGGGCGGGAGCTGCCCGGTGATCTGCTGATCGGCTGGGAGAAGCCCGAGCGCAAGGATCGAGGCAAGGCGGGCGCTGCCCAGCCGAAACCCATCTGGCACAATGGCGAGGGCCACCTGATCACCATTGCGCCGACGGGTGCCGGCAAGGGCGTCTCCTGCATCATCCCGGCGCTGCTGACCTGGGACGGGCCGGCGATCGTCGTCGATCCCAAGGGCGAGAACTACGCGGTAACCGCCGCCCGCCGGCGCGCACTCGGGCAATCGGTTGCCGTGCTCGATCCCTTCGCCGTGACGGACGCCAAGTCGCTCGACGGCCTCAATCCCCTCGACCTGATCGCGAGCAAGGGGGCGAGTGCTGCCGACGATGCGGCGGTGATCGCGCGGCTGCTGATCCAGGGCCGCATCTCGGTGCGCGATCCGTTCTGGGACGAGCGGGCGGAATCCCTCATCGCCGGCCTCATTCTCTATGTGGCGCAACGCTCGCCGCAGGCCCTGCGCAATCTGGGCGAGGTGCGCAGCCTGATCGAGCAGCCCGATGCCGCGCTCGATGCAACCGCGCGCGACATGCACCGCACTGGCGATCCCGATATTGCAACCGCCGCCAACATCCTGCAGACGCGGGCGTCCAACACACGCTCGGGCATCATGTCGAGCACGTCGTCGCATCTGTCGTTCCTGCGCGCCGGCCCGGTTCAGGGCTCGCTCGCCGAGAGCACGATCGACCTCGAGCGCGTGCTCGAAGGCGTGCCGATGACGATCTATCTGGTGGTGCCGCCCGACAAGCTGATCTCGCACGGCAAGCTGCTGCGGCTCTGGCTCGGCGTGCTGATGACGGTGCTGGCGCGGCGGCGGCGGATTCCAGCGAAACAAACGCTGCTGGTGCTCGATGAGGCAGCCCAGCTCGGCCCCCTCGAGGAGCTGCGCTCGGCAGTGACCTTGATGCGCGGCTACGGCGTCAAGGTCTGGAGCTTCTGGCAGGACCTCTCCCAGCTCGTGCGCACCTATCCGCTCGACTGGCAGAGCATCATCAACAATTGCTCGGTGCAGCAGTTCTTCGGCGCGGCGACCCCCCAGGCGGCGGCCGAGATCGATGGCTATCTCGGCAAGGGCGCGGGGCCGGCACTGACCCAGATCGCGGAGGCCGATGCGCTATTGATCATGCGCGGGGCGTCGCCGCGCGCCGTGATGCGGCCGAGCTATCTGGACGACCGTTTGTTCCGTGGCCTCGCCCGGCCCAACCCGTTCTACCGCGATCGTCCTGGCCCGGAGCGGGAGGAGGAATTGGCAGGCGGCGAGGGTGGCAATGTGATCGAGTTTCCGTTTGATCGGGTGCGGTAGTGCGCGACTGCGAATGCGATGAAGAGCGGTAAGCAGCGACGAGCGGAGATCCGGGAGGAGCGCTTGCGCAAGGCGCGGCGCTTCGGTCCGCCCGATCGCACTCATTGCGACCTGACGCGCCCGCCGCCGGGCAGCGTCATGGCCGATCCCGCGCAGCTCGCCCACAACAACACCTATGGCGCGCTGCCGCTCTATTACGTCGATCGTGCCTTCACGTGCCGGAGCTGCGGCGCGGAGGATCTGTGGACCGCCAAGCAGCAGAAATGGTGGTACGAGATCGCGAAGGGTAACATCAATACCACTGCCAAATACTGTCGCGCCTGCCGCCAGGAACGTCGGGTGCGCGTGGACGAGGCCCGCCGGGTGCATGTGGAGGGCCTGATCGCCAAGCATGGGATTGATGTCGCGGCGGAGCGCCTGAGCTGCAAAATCGAGGATCTGCAGGCGATGATCACCCGGCGCCCGTGAGTGCCTCACCTACCCCCGCATCGCCGCCGCCATCGCCATGTCCGCGACCAGACCCACGAACACGATGGCGCCGAGCCTATGGTTGGAGCGGAACCGCGCGAGGCAGTTGGCGGGATCGTCGGTGTCGAGGGTCGTCACCTGCCAGGTCATTTGCAGAGCCGCAAGCGCCAGCGCGGTGAAATAGAGGAGCTGGGCCCCCACCAGCAGCCCGGCAGCGGCGAACCCGGTCCAGGCAAGCCCATAGAACAGCGTGAGCCACGCCTTGGTGCGCTCGCCGAACCGCAACGCCGTCGAGCCCAGCCCGATCATGGCGTCGTCCTCCTTGTCCAGGTGGGCGTAGATGGTGTCGTAGCCGATGATCCAGGCGATGGTGCCGGCATAGAGCGCGACCGCCGGCCAGCCGATCGCGCCGAAATGGGCAGCCCAGCCCATCAGCGCGCCCCAGCCGAAGGCGAGCCCGAGCACCGCCTGCGGCCAGCTCGTGAACCGCTTCATGAAGGGATAGATCGCGACCAGCCCGAGCGAGGCCAAGCCGGTCAGGATCGCGAAACGGTTGAATTGAACGAGGACCAGGAGGCCGATCAGCGCGAGCGCCGCCATGAAGAGGATCGCCGCGCCAATGCCGATCTGGCCCGAGGGCAGCGGGCGCGAGCGGGTGCGCGCGACTTGGGCGTCGACATCGCGGTCGACGATGTCGTTGTAGACACAGCCCGCGGCCCGCATCGCCAAGGCGCCGACCAGAAACAGCGCGAGATGCCAGACATCGGGGGTGGCCGTGCCGTCCGCCCGGCCGGCCAGCGCTTCCGACCACCAGCACGGCCACAGCAGCAGCCATGCCCCGATCGGCCGGTCGAAGCGGGCGAGCCGGAGGTAAGGGCGCGAGGCACTCGGCGCCATGCGGTCGACCCAGTTGCCGGGGACGGCATCGGCGACCGGTCCTGCTGCCTCGGCGTTCTCCATGGCGCTCTCCTGCGGTGGTCGTGTCGTGTACTCTTGATCAAATCCCACTCCGTTTCCCCGGCCGACCGTCGGTCGAGCCGGGGCCCAGGATCCACCGGCGTGCGGCTGCCGCGTATGGTCCTGGTTCCCGGCAGCTCGGGCGGGGCCATGTCAGCGTGAAGCAGAGCCTTCCGGTGGCCCGCCCTCGGCCGGGAGGACGGGAAACGCGAGAACGATTTCGGCGGACGTTGTTGCGCCGTCGCCGCACCCTCCGGGTCAGCCGAGATCGGGCGTCGAGGGAAACAGCCGCCGATGCTCGGAGACGGCATAGCGGTCGGTCATGCCGGCGACGAAATCGACGATCACGCGCCCGCTCGAGGCGCCACCGTCCTGCCCGGCAGCGGCCTGCCAGCTCTCGGGCATGGCTGCGAGGTCGCGCTGGTAGTGCGCGAACAGATCGCGCACGATCGCTTCCGCGGCAAGCATGCGGCTCATCACGCGCGGGTGCCGGTAGAGTTGCGAGAACAGGAAGGCCTTCAGCTCGGCGAGCGCCTCCCCCATCGCCGGCGAGAAGGCAGCGACCGGCGATGCCGCCGTGCGGATGTCGGCGACCGTGCGTGGCCGGAGCTGCTCGAGCCGCTGGCGCGTCGCGCGCGTCACATCCTCGACCATGCGCGTGATCAACCGCCGGTTCACCTCGTAGACCATGCGCGTGCCGGCAAGATCGCCATGGACGACGCGCACCTCGCCGATCAGCTCGTCGAGGAGGGCCACCTCGCCGAGCACCTCGATCGAGAGTAGCTCCGCGCGCACGCCGTCGTCGATGTCGTGGTTGCAGTAGGCGATGTCGTCGGCAAGGGCTGCGATCTGGGCTTCGGCGGAGGCGTAATGCTCGAGGTCGAGGGGATGGCGCTGGTCGTACTCGGCGATTGCCATGGCCGGTGGCGCGGCCGGTCCATGTGGACCGCTGAGCGGCCCGTTGTGCTTGACGAGGCCTTCGAGCGTCTCCCAGGTCAGATTGAGGCCGTCGAAAGCTGCATATTTGCGCTCCAGCGCCGTCACGACGCGCAGGCTCTGCGCATTGTGATCGAACCCGCCGGTGCCCGCCGTCATCGCCTGCAGGGCCCGCTCGCCGGCATGGCCAAAGGGGGGGTGGCCGAGATCGTGGGCGAGGGCGAGCGCTTCCGCCAGGTCCTCGTCGAGCCCGAGCAGGCGGGCAAGCGCCCTGGCGATCTGGGCGACCTCGATCGAATGGGTGAGCCGGGAGCGGTAGTGGTCGCCTTCGTGGTAGATGAAGACCTGGGTCTTGTGGGTCAGGCGGCGGAAGGCGGTCGAATGGATGATCCGGTCGCGGTCGCGCTGGAACGGTGCGCGCATCGGACAGGGCTGCTCGGGCACGAGCCGGCCGCGGCTGGCGACCGCCGACGCGGCCAACGGCTTGCCGCCGGGAGCCGAAATGGCTGGCTGCGCGCCCATGTGCGCCGGTTTTTTACGCGTGTTTCCTGGCATTCGCTCGCGACCGGGGTTTGACATCGTGCCGTCAGTCCCTATCTTTCACCAATCGAGCCGTTCCGCCAAGGCTGTCGATGATTCGCGTCTGGCTGGTGGCGGCATCGACCGAGCGGAAGGACAGAGCATCCCATGACCACCCAATCCTTCGACGTGAGTGCAAGCGCGGCGCGGCGGATCACCGAGATCATCGCCGGCAAGCCGGACGCTCGCATGCTGCGCGTGAGCGTGGAGGGTGGGGGCTGCTCGGGCTTCCAGTACCGGTTCGATCTGGTCCGTGACGGCGAGAGCGATGACCTCAGGATCGAGCGTGACGGCGCAACCGTGCTGGTCGATCAGGTCTCGCTGCCCTACCTTGCCGGCTCCGAGCTCGATTTCGTCGATGATTTGATCGGCGCCTCGTTTCGCGTGAAGAACCCCAATGCCAAGGCCGCGTGCGGCTGTGGCACCAGTTTCACGGTCTGAGCTGGCGGACCAGTGCTCTGACGCATTCATTCGGTACTCCGAACGAATGGAAGCGAACACCGGGCGCGCCGCCACTGACGATCAGACCAGATAGTATCTGCCGAAATGGTACCAGAAAAAGCAGATCGCGATCAGCGTCAGCGGGTAGGCGACGAAGCATTTGGCCAGGGTGTGCATCTCGGCCGTCTGGGCGGCCCAGGCGAGCAGGACGGCGATCAGCGGCGGCATCCATAGAATCGCGAACGCGTAGTCCTTGTATTCGGGCGTGCGCCCGGGATCGAGCCCGCGGCCGATCGCTTCCGTCATCACCTCGGCCAGCAGCTTGCCCATCATCGGCCAGGCAAACAGCACCAGTATCGAGAAAGCCACATTGGCAAAAGCGAACGCCTGTACGAACAGGGTCGGCGGCTTGCGGCCTTCGTAGAGCGATATTGCCATGATCATCTTGCCTCCGGCCCATCCGCTCACGCCAAGCAGACATCGATACCGGCACGATCCAGGTCCAGCATGCCACGGATCGAGTTAACCGCTGGCTAAGCCGCCCGTTAACGCATCGCCGCTTGAGCGACGGCCGGGGCAGCGGCTATGGTGCCGGGCACCTCCCACGAGAAGGCTCGAGCCCAGCATGCGGATCGCCACCTGGAACATCAACGGCTCCAAAGCCCGCATCGACAGCCTCGTGGCCTGGCTGAAGGAGCGCGACCCCGACGTCGTCTGCCTGCAGGAGATCAAAAGCGTGGATGAGGGGTTTCCCGCCGAGCCGATCGAGGCGCTCGGCTACAACGTCGCCGTGCATGGGCAGAAGGGCTTCAATGGCGTCGCGATCCTCTCCAAGCTCAGGCTCGAGGACGTGCGAGCAAGGCTGCCGGGCGATGACGGCGACGTGCAGGCGCGCTATCTGGAAGCGGTGGTGTCCGCGGGTGGCCGGGCCGTGCGCGTCGCCTCGATCTATCTGCCCAACGGCAATCCAATCGAGAGCGAGAAGTTCACCTACAAGCTCGCCTGGATGGAGCGGCTGCAGGCGCATGCGAAAACACTGATCGCGCTCGAGGAGCCGCTGGTGCTGGCGGGCGACTACAACGTCATCGCCGAGCCGCGCGATGCCCATGATCCCACCCAGTGGAGGGGGGACGCGCTCTATCAGCCGGCGTCGCGTGCTGCCTTCCGCCGGCTCCGCCATCTGGGGCTGACCGACGCGATCCGGGCCTGCGACGACCGCGAAGGCGTCTACACCTTCTGGGACTATCAGGCCGGCGCCTGGCAGAAGGACAACGGCATCCGCATCGACCATCTGCTGCTGTCGCCGGCCGCCGCCGACCTGCTGACCTCATCGGGCATCGACCGGATGACGCGGGCCTGGGAGAAGCCGTCGGATCACGTGCCGGTGTGGGTGGAGCTGGCGTGTTGAGACCGGGACGCAAGCCGTCGCGGCCCGTTTGCCGATGGCGGCGAGATGGGCAGCCCTTTCTTTTCCGCGGCCCGCAAGGCGCCCGGATCGATGTGTGAAACGGAACACGGGCGCCGAAGCGCTGCGTGTATTAATTGATGGCAGCCCTTCGGCGCCGTCCATGCGTAGCATGGCTCCGCCATGACTGTCGTGACGACTTGAAGGAACCGGGCCTGCTTCTTCCGTTGCCTTGCCTCTTGCGAGACCGGGCAAACCTAGCCTTCTAAGGCACCCGGACTGCAGCACGGTCGCCCGTGCCCGTCCCTGAGGGCAGACCACCGGAGCCCGCCGGGCACTGAGGTCCGTTCGTGAATCTCTCGACCCATGACCCCGCACTCCCGGCCGTCACCGTCCCCAGCCCGACGCTACGACGGTCGACGCGTCCCGCTTGCGGGCTGGCGATGGGGTGATGATAAGCCGGATTTCAGCACCGGGGACAAAGTCGTGCGTGACCGGCGGCATGACCCGAAAGGGACGTCGGGGGGAATCCATGGCGGGCAATGGTTGTTGGTTGCGCCAACGCCAACTCGGACCTTTCCGCTCCGTCGGAGCGTGTCGCAGACAGACGAGCCCGACTGGGGCGCAGTCGCAGGCGGAGAGCGTCCGCTGCCGGGAGGTGCCACCGTTCCGTCGATTCGGTGCGATGAACGCGATGGGCCAGGAACGGACCAATGCGGATCGTCGATGCTGACGTGGTCCACCGTCACTCCGGCAGCCCTGCCTTTCGCAGGTTCTCGCGGAAATGTTCCAGATCCTTCTGGTCCTTGTAGGGTGCCAATTCGGCGGACGTGACCTTTTGAAGCGTGGCCTGCGGATCGGCTTCGATGACCCGGGCTACGGCCTTTCGCGCTTGACTGGCATGGCCCAAGGCGGCGTGACTGGCGGCCAAATAGAGATGAATGACAATCGTGTCCAGCAGCCGCAAACTTTCCAGCGTGGTCACGGCCTCCTCATACTGGCGCGCGTCGAACAAGACGAGACCAAACTGCATCACCCAGTATTCGGGGTAGTGCGGATTGAGGCGCATGGCCTTGCGAACCATTTCGACGCCTTCCTTGGCGCGACCGGCAAAGCTCAGGCACTGGCCGAAGTCGTTGAGCACATCGGCATCGTTCGGGTTTAGCTCCAAGGCCTTCCTGTAGGCCGCGATGGCGCGATCATGCTGCTGGCCGAACAAGTGATATCCGGCCAAAGCCCAATGACCCCATGCCTCATCGTCATCGTGCGCCACCGCCAAGGTGGCGAATTCCAGAGCTTTGGCCATCGAATCGGCGGGGTTTTCGCTCCATCCCAGCCAGACATCGCTCATGTGCGCCCAGGCAATCTTCGCGTAGGCCTTTCCGTAAGCAGAATCGAGATCGATGGCCTCTCGAAAACATTCTCGAGCGCGCTCGATGTCCTCACGGGTAAAGCGGTTGAAAAGATCCATGCCACGTTGAAAATGATCGTAGGCGCGGAAACTCTGTGGACCGGCCGCTCGCCCCTGCCAAGCCTTGTACAACCGCCCACCACCGTGACCAGTAGCCAGCGTGCCGACGACCAGTTCGGTTACATCGTCCTGCACCGCAAAGACATCCTTGACACCGCGATCATATCGCTCCGCCCACAGATGGCGGCCAGTCTCGCCATCGATTAACTGGGCTGTGATCCGAATCCGGTCGCTCGACTTTTGGACACTGCCCTCGAGCACGTAGTGAACGCCCAGCTCCCGGCTCACGTCTTGTATTCTTGCCGCCTTGCCTTTGTAGGCGAAGGTAGAGTTGCTGGCGATGACAAACAGGTCGCGAAACCGCGACAAGCCCGTGATGATGTTCTCGGTGATACCATCGACGAAGAAATCCTGCGCCGGGTCGCCACTCATGTTGACGAAGGGCAGGAGAGCGATGGAGGGCTTGTCGGCAGTGGCCTTAGTGACGGCGGGCGATACGCGGGGCGTACCGGTAACGCGATAAGTCCGTACTGATTCGGCGATGTTCTTCA